>DATHUN010000242.1:0-5034 GCA_035462205.1 Anaerolineales bacterium | reverse complement strand
AAGTACGCCTGAATGCGGATGTGATCCTTGCCAACGCCGATTTACCTTATGTCTACCAAAATCTACTTCCGCACGATGGTAGAGCGAAAGCACTGGCCCGTAAGCGATTTTCCTGTTCGGTGATCAGTTTCTTCTGGGGTGTGGATAAGACGTACGAAGCCCTCGGACCTCATACGCTTTTCCTGGCCGATGATTACCGCGAAAACTTCGAAAGTATCAATCGTGGCCTGAGCTTGCCAGCCAATCCCAGTCTTTATCTGCACGCCCCGGCACGACTTGATCCCCGCATGGCACCGCAAGGACAGGATACCCTGACTGCAATTGTTCCGGTGGGGCACATGAGCGAAGATGGAAGGCAGGATTGGGACCAGCTGCGAGACGAGGCACGCCAACACATCTTTCGCCGTCTGCAAGCTCTTGGTGTTGCGGACCTCGAATCACACATCAAGTTCGAAGAGACCTGTACCCCGCTTTCATGGCGCAAACGATATAACCTGGTTAAAGGCGCAACGCATGGGCTCGCCCATACGCTAACGCAAATGGCATGCTTCCGGCCCTCCAATCGCCATTCGCACTACAAAAATCTGTACTTTGTGGGTGCCAGCACGCATCCAGGCACAGGGGTTCCGACAGCTATGGTCTCCGGTCGCCTAGTAGCCGAGCGAATTATGGATGACCTTGATGCCTCAAATTAGCAAAAGAGGAGAGTGGGTCGGCGATAGGTAGCTAGCAAATCAAACAATACTGTCGCTACCAAAAGCAGCTTTGCACAGCTTTAACACAAAGGGGACAGGTAACCTACCTGTCCTACTTCTCATTTGTGCCGTGGCAGCACACCGTGATGTTCCAAAATTAGAATAGGGGTGTTTTTAGGGTTGGCTTATAGCATGTTCCTAAAAACGCTGGACCGCGTTCCACCATCATTCAAGTTCTGAGTACGAGCCTGCGCTTCTCACAATCATAGCCATAATTATGGCTCCATACGTGACCAAAGTAATAGTTATCAGCATAACCATGAAGGTCAGGCGCACGTTTATATCCATAAGCTCAGCAACTTATTAGCGATGGTGTCTCAGGCGGGGAGCTGTCCTGCCCTGAGGGGCTGGCGCCGTGCCTTGCCGTTCACCAGTTCCATCATTATGACTGCTCTGGGCGCAGCAACTATGCTCAGAGGTTTGGTTACCTACCTAGGATGATATAGACATATGCGTAGACCGATTCTAGAAAATGGATTTGAAAACAATATCCTTGTTCCAACACTGTCCCCCAAAATACAGAGGATGTTGGATAAGGCTGTGGAGTTTATGTCCAATACCAAAGACCACAGCCACGGCATGGAGCATATCAATCATTTGCTCAGGAATGCAAACCGGTTTTTTAAGGCAACCGGAGATACATTCGATATTGATAAAGAAATTCTACTACTGGCTCTTTATTGGCATGATGTATGGAAATCACAAAATAAACCTGCTCCACGGAATTACCTATTTCAGCAATTGTATGAAGGCTGGGGATCCATGTTGATGTTTAAAAAATATGCCAAGGTGGTAGGTTTGCCCCAACAAATGATCCGCGCTGTTTCGTATGCAATCCGGAAGCATTCCGCAGTTCAGCTTCGTCCAGCAAAAACTTTAGAAGCCCAGCTTTTATGGGACATGGATATGCTGGATCTCTGGAATGTCCAGAGGGTGCAGTCCGTGTTCAGGAACTTAAAGTGGATCAATATTCCCATTTTCGATTCCTATATTCTTTACATGCAGAAAATCGGCGTCCATTTCAATTTTGAATGGACAAAAAACGAAGTGAAAAAAAGGAAACCTTTCTTTTTTGAAGCGATGTCTCAATTCAGAGAAAGCCTTGTGAATGGCAACCAGAAGCCCGAAACTTTCCTGGCGCAACCGAAAGCGGTTTCTGCCAGTCTGTATAATTTTCGATCCCGCCAAAGCCTGCCTAATTTTGACGACAAATCCTAAATGGGACAACACGGTCCGGCCCCGTTTTTTTCCATTGTGATACCGGCGCTCAATGAGGAACAGTATCTTCCAAAACTTCTCCTCGATCTTTCCAACCAGACGTTCCGAGATTTTGAAGTCATTCTCGTCGACGCGAACTCCGAGGATCAGACGATCCATAAGGCGCAACAATTCAAGAAAGAGTTTGATCCGTTTACCATCCTGGCGAGTGAAAAAAAGAATGTGTCCCACCAAAGAAACCTGGGAGCTCGTAAAGCTCTTGCGAATTGGCTCCTATTTTTAGATGCTGACAACCGCTTACCCAACCACTTTTTGCAGGGAATTAAATATTTAGTGGAAGTACAACGACCAGATTTTTTGTCCACTTGGTTTGAACCGGACTCGGAAAGTATAAAAGACAAAGCCATTGCGGCGCTTAGAAATATTGCTATAGAGATGTATAAAAATACCCGGCGCCCCTTGCTCTCGGAAGCCTTTGTTTGTGTAAATACAAGGGCATTTTCGATTCTGGGAGGATTTGATGAAACCATCCCGTTTCGAGAAGGCGGTGACTTATTAAAGCGAGCCTATGCCCACAACATGAGCTTCGTGTTCCATCGATCTCCGAAATTTGTTTATTCCTACCGCCGCTTAAGGAAGCAAGGGATTTTGAAGTCGCTTCGAAATACCTTGCTAATCGAGATCGCGGGGCTGACGAACCATAAAATCTCGCAGAAGACGGCCAAAATTCTGTATCCCATGGAAGGGGGTAAATACTTTGAACGATTTACCGAGAATCGCGCCGGGGTGAAAAAGTTTTGACAGGCTTACGAAGTTTGTCAGGGGGTCGCAAAAAAAACTGCCTCCAGGAGAAAATGTGGATCGGGTTGTATTATCACATTTGCAATTGGGTCTCACCAACATCTACCATTTTTGGTTATCCCTCTCGCGTTTAGGCTAAGCGCTTTCGTGGTCCATATGCAAAAATGGTTTTACCAGACCAAAGATGAAGCCTTTCTCGAGCAAGCTCCTTTAATGGTTTATTTTCTCCATGCCAGCGTTGCTTCGCTCAGTGCTTCCACCTCTTCCTGCCGAAGCGAGAAGGAAAGTGCCTCCGCGTTTTGGGATGCCTGCTTGCCGTTCTTGGCACCTGGAATAGGCAATACAAAGGGATTCTCGATCAGCCACCGCAGGGCAACCTGACTGGGAGTCTTTCCATACTGCTCGCCGATTTGACGTAGCAAAGCAATGACGGGTTGAACGGCGCCCATAGATTTCCTGCTGAAATTGGGTAGAAAGCGCCTTAACCCACTGGCTTTTTGCGTAGCGGAATATTTCCCGGTCAAGGCGCCTCCTGCAAGTGGAGAATAGGCGATCAGCGTAACCCCCAGCTCACGGCAGGCATCCAGTACTCCGTTTGTTTCCGGCTGACGGTGCAGGAGGGAATATTCCACTTGATTCGAGGCAAGCGGAATCCCGCGCTTCATGAGTACGGCATGCGCTTCCCGCATCTGTTCCGCCGAATAGTTACTCACTCCCACCGCTTTGACTTTCCCTGCCTCGACGGCATCCGCCACCAGTTCCATCAACTTTGGAATCGAAACTCGCTTGGAAGGAAAGTGGTGCTGGTACAGGTCAATGCAATTGCGTCCCAGGCGCGCCAAACTCGCTTCCAGCTCTTTCGGAAAGTCTTCCGCCCGGAAAGAAAAACCAGATGGATATTTGCTGGCGATGGTGACGTTTGGGTCCCGCGCCAATTCGCCTAAACGACGCTCGGCAGCGCCACCGCTATACATCGCGGCTGTATCGAAGAGATTCACGCCCGCTGCCAGGCTCGCCTCCAGTGCGCGCTTCTCTTCCTCGAATCCATGCGAGCCCCCATAGGCTGTTTTTGCTGGATGAAGACGAGCGAGCCCTTTTGCATCGCCCCAGGTCATAGCCCCGATGCCCATTCTTGGCACTTGTAAATCACTGCGACCTAATGAATTTGGTTGTTCCATCGGGCACCATCCTTTCCGGGAATGCTTCTCCTATTATTTCATGGATTTGACATTAAACAACCTGGCTATTTGGGCTGGTATCGACTCCCATCAGCATATTTGAAGAAACAACTATAGATGCTCGGCCGGCCAACGAACCTCGGGTCGATCGTGTGGCGCATCGAGCACGATACCCGTACAAAGATTTCCAGTTACGATTTCTTCATTTCCTTCTGTGCCAGAAGCGCGGCTTCCACCCGGTTGCGTACCTGGAGTTTCTGGAGGATGTTCGTCATATAATGTTTCACTGTTTTTTCAGATAAAAATAACTGTTCGCCAATCTCTTTGTTGCTGAGCCCGGCTGCCAGACCTTCAAGAATTTGACGTTCACGGGCTGTTAGTTCGTCCAGGGGACTCGTGGATTGCTTTTGCTGCAAGCGGGCTTCGCGCATTTCGAGCAGCAGGCTGGCTGCCAGGATGGGCGGCACATAACTTTCCCCTGCCCAGACCGCACGAAGAATGCGGATCAACTCCCGGGCAGCAACGCCTTTCAAAATATAGGCTCTTGCGCCGATCTTCAAGGCGCCAATCAAATGGTCGTCCTCTTCAGAGGAGGTTAGAACAACGATCCGTGTGACGGGAAGTTCCTCCGCAATGATACGTGCCGCTTCCAGACCACCTCCTGGCATGTCGATGTCCAGGAGAATGATATCGGGAAGAAGATCGCGCGCCAGTTGAACCGCCTCTTGCATTGCCCCGGCCTGCCCCACGACTTCAAAATCCTCTGTTGCGCTGATAATGCCCGCAAGACCTTCTCGAAACAAAGTATGGTCATCTGCGATGACAACATGGATCTTATCGCTCATGTTCACCTTCTTCCGCCCGCAGGGCTAAGCGTGCCGTCACCTGTGTCCCTTTGTCAGGTCCACTCTTCACCGAAAACGTGCCGCCCAGGCTCTCCACGCGTTCTCTCATCCCTGCCAGCCCGAGGTGCCCATTGAACGTTGCTGTTGACTGCTCCACAAAACCCGGGCCGTCATCTGATACTTCCAGCGTCAGCAAGCTCTCATCCATAAATACATGGATCTGCTGGTTTGCTCCCC
>DATHUN010000241.1:0-18245 GCA_035462205.1 Anaerolineales bacterium | reverse complement strand
GGCGATATGACCTTCCAATGCCAGTGAGCCGGCCGTGGTCTGCATACGGTCATGCGTGTCGATGTTATCTTTGATCAAAATCGGAATACCATGCAGCGCGCCGCGCGTCCTGCCCGCTTTTCGTTCTCCATCCAGTGCATCTGCAGTTTCCAGGGCGTCGGGATTGACCTCGATCACGGAGTTGATATAGGGTCCGCTTTTATCTACCGCATCAATCCGCCCCAGATACAACTCGGCGAGCCGACGTGAGGTCAGCTCGCCCGATTCCATTTTTTCCTGTAGCTCCGCAATCGTCCATTCCGGAAGGATCATTCCGCTTGCTCCGTTGAAAAAGCCCCTGGCACTATGATCAACGACCGCCGCCTGTGATGTAGCGCTCCAGCTGCGAGAGCATCATTTGCTGCATCTCGATCACCTCGCGCAACACATCGCGCACCGACAGGAACCCGGATAGTTTATCGCCATCGTAGACAGGAAGGTGACGGATGCCCTTTTCCATCATCAGCGCTTCACATTCTTCCACGCTCTGATCGCAATGGATGGTAATCACTTCGCTGGTCATGATATTACTGACCTTGGTTTCCTGAGGGTCCCTGCCCTGCAGGTCCACCTTGCGGACGCAGTCACGCTCCGACAGGATGCCGACCACCTTATCGCCGTCCATGACCAGCAATGCACCCGTATTGTGCTCTGCCATCGACTGCAAGGCTTCGTACACGGTGGCGTCCGGCGCGATGGCGAACACCTCCCCACCCTTCTTTCGAATCATATCCCGAACAGTTGCCATGGCTATCTCTCCTTTGGTTGAAAGATTACGGAACACCGCAAAAGGTCGACATTTATGGAGTTTTCGTGCCTACATCCGTATAAAGTTAGTTGTTTTCCACAAGCGCGGTAGGCGAAGTATAGACTTAAACCCGTAGTCTTGCAAGCAGGTGCAGGTTTGGTTTGCCTGGTCAGGGCGGCCCTGGTTTTCTTCACCGGATTACGGTTCTGTTTATCTCGTAAGCTCTGCTGAGGCAATGTCTTGAGTCATTTAGTAGATTCTCTGCCGAATATTCCACGATTCTGCCACGGCACGGATATTTTCGGGGCTCAAACCGGCGCTTGCCTCCCCGGTAAAGAGATTCAAAACTTCATATTGGGCGGCTGTTTCCGTGTATTCCACCAGGTCCAGAGCGTGCAGGATCGACTCGTCCGCCCGCGCCATCACGCCGTGCTGGGACCAGATCACCAGCTGGTGCTCCCGCAGGCAGAGCATACTCTCGAGCATCAGGTGCACGGAACCGGGTAGCAGGAACGGCAGTATACCAATTCCCTCGGGGAAATTCAGGATAGTCTCCGGCTGCCAGCGCAGCAGATGAGTGTTGAGATAGCGTTCATCCTGATATTTTGGCAGGTGGCTGAGATAGGTCAGATGCTTCGGCTGGGCATGGACAATCGCATGCATCTTGATCGGTCGCCTGCGCATCTGGTCATGATGGACGGCGAGGTGAGAATTGAACTCACTGGTCACGCGCTTGAACGGGCAATCCACGGCGGTGAAGATCCGTCCCGTTTTCCCGCCCGGTTCGACGATGATCGAGGCGAGATTGGCAGTCGGGTCATCGGGGATGTCGCGCAGGCGTCGTCCGGAGCCGGTGGCAAGGATCGTCGCTCCGACCAGATCCGGCGCGGGCAGAGGCAAATCGACGATCGTCATCTGAGGAAAGAATTCGCGAATCTCCAGCGTGTCGCGCAGACAGAGGGAAATATTTCCGGCTGCTCCTTCCGTCGCTCCCATTTCGGATAAACGCTTACCCACCTCCCCCATCTCTTTCAAGAGCTGTTTGACCGTGGATGAGTTCACTATCATTTACGTTGACGACCTTTTTTGCAGGGAATAATTTGCCAGGATTGTACCAAGCATCTCATCCAGGGGCAGGCTGACATCCAGGATCAGTGCGTCGTGCGGCTCCTCAAGTGTGTCAAACTGGCTCCGCAGCATGTTGGACTTCATATAGTGTCCCTGGCGAGCAGCCATGCGTGACCAGAGAATGTCATAATCACCTTTTAGGTAGATGATCGCGAGGCCATGCGTGCCGTTCAATAATTGTTGGCGATAGATTTCCTTGAGCGCCGAACACGCTACTACAGGATGACGATTCTGCTCGAGTGTGGATACAAGCCGGTGGTTCAATGCCGCCAGCCACGGCACGCGGTCCGCATCGCTGAGGGGAATGCCAGCGGTCATCTTGGCGATGTTTTCCCCGGAGTGAAAGTCATCTCCATCGAAAAAATCCCAATCCAGGGTATGGGCAAGCGTTTTGCCAAGGGTAGACTTCCCCGAACCGGATACGCCCATGACCAGAAATCCTGCAGGCTGCATGCAGATATTTTACAATGAACTATGCATAATCACACCAAGTCTCATAGCGGGCAGACTTCCCGTGCACTGCATCGCTGTAGGCCGTTTGGATCAGGTGGGTGATCGGACCCGTCTTTCCCTCGCCGATCTTGCGGAAGTCAATTTCGCTCAGGCCGACAACCTCCGCCGCCGTGCCGCAGACGAAGACCTCATCGGCGGCATAAAGCTGGTCTCGCGAGATAGGCTGCTCCTTTATTTCATAACCCAAATCTTGAGCGATCACATATAGAGTATGACGGGTCAGCCCTTCCAGCATGGGCGCGGTGAAAGGCGTGTAAATCTTGCCTCGGCGGACCATGAATAGATTTTCACCGGTGCATTCGGCAACATATCCCTCCGGGTCGAGCATGATCGCCTCTTCAAACCCCAGGCGAACCGACTCGGTCTTCGCCAAAATACTGTTCACATAATTCCCGGCGATCTTCGCCTTGGTCATCGTCACGTTCGGATGATGACGCGTGAAGGTTGAGATATTGGCGCGGATACCTTTCTCGAGCGCTTCCTCACCGAGATAATTTTTCCATTCCCAGACTGCGATCATCAAAGCCGGCTTGCCCGCATCGATATTCAAGCTCGCCGCGCTACCATCCAGATACAATAATGGACGAATATAGCATTCCGCAAAACCATTAACCCTGACGGTTGCTTTGATCGCCTGGCAAATACCCTCCACGGTGTATGGCAGGTTGCGAAATCCAAATATCTCAGCCGAATCGAGCAGACGCTCGACGTGTTCGCGCAGGCGAAAAATCGCCGCACCTCGCTCCGTTTGATAAGCGCGGATCCCTTCGAATACGCCGGCTCCATAGTGTAGAGCGGGGCTTAGTATGTGAACGGTCGCTTTTTCATATTCAATCAGCTCGCCGTTCATCCAAATAAATTTCGACTCCGTACCCATAGGTTTCTCCTTCAGAGTGCAAGAGATTCAATGTATAAAATTCCATGTCGTTCTATCTTATTCTACTGGAGATACGGCTTGGAACCAACGATCCAAAACGAATCCCTATCTGCAGTGATATACTTTCCGCCCGCGAAACCACAATGACAATCAAAGCCCTCAATAAAGATCTGTTTTTCGCACGCGCCTATTACTTTACTTTCATGGGTGGGTGGGGATTCATCCTGCCGTTTGCTAATCTCTTTTACGTCAGCCTGGGTTTGAGCGGCAAGCAGATCGGAACCATCGGCTCGCTCAGCTCGATCGTGGGGCTGGTCATTTCGCCGATTCTCGTGACCGAGATCAAGAAGCTCTCTCAGGCACGCAGCGTGCTTCAAACCCTTCTTGTGCTCGGCGCGATCGGCTATGTGCTACTGGGACAGCAAACGGTTTTTCTGTTTATCCTGGTCATCATCTTCTTTCATGCCATCATCACCTCAGGCATCATGCCTACCTCGGATTCGATGGCGGTCTCGGTCTCCCAGCAGGCGGGGACGGGATACGGCAGCGTCCGTGTTTGGGCATCCCTGGGATGGATCGGGGCAGTCTTGTCCGCTGGCTGGCTGATCGAACGAGTAGGGTTTGGCGGCGCATTTGGCGGCGTGTCGCTAATGTGGGTGCTGGGAGCAGCATTGCTCTTGTTCATCCCCTCCTCTTATTTCGCTGCCCAAAAAGATATCGAGCTCGCCAAACCAAGCCTGCGGTTGGCTGTCGGTCATATTCGGCGCGACCGCATCTTATTAGGATTCGCGGTCACCGTTATTTTTGTTGGATTTCTTAACAACGGCGTGCTGCAGTTTGAGAATGTCTTTCTGTCGCAGCTGGGCGCCTCGAAACAGCTGATCTCCGTCGCCGGGATCCTGAGCGCGATCGTCGAACTGCCGTTCATGATCTACGCCGACCGGTTTGTACGCCGTCTCGGCGCGCATCGTATTATGCTGATCGCGCTGATGATGCTTTCGCTCCAACGCCTGACGGTGTTCATCTTCCCCTTGATTGCCACGATCATGATCGTGCGCTTTATCGGAGGCGTATCGTTCAGCTTCTACACGATTTCTTACGTGAGCTTGATCAGCGCTCGCACAAAATCCTCGGAAACCGGAACGGTGCTCGCCTTGTATACAGTTACGCTAAGCGGACTGGTGAGTATGCTCGCCGCGCCCATCTCCGGGGTGTTGTTCGATGCCTACGGCGCTCGTCCGTTGTACGCCCTGGCAATGACAGGCTATGCGGTCGGTGCAGTGATTCTTTGGTTTGCGCAACAAGGGAATGAACCACCCGAACAAGTCTTACTGCCCGAACGCACTCAATAGCATATCGAGATGGACACCAGCCAGCGATGGAAAAATGACCTCTGCCTCTCCTACCCGCTCGCGTGGACCCAAGCCAACGGTGTGAAATCCACCGGCGCGTGCCGCTTCGATTCCAGCCGCGGCGTCTTCCACAACGACGCACTCCTCAGGTTTTAAATTCAATTGACGGGCAGCATGCAAAAATAAATCCGGAGCAGGCTTCTGGCGCTCCACGCTATTGCCATCCGAGATCGCATCCAGTAAATTCGCAATGCCCAGCCGCCGGACTACCTCCGGCGCATTTTTGCTCGCCGACCCGAGCGCAGACTTTAACCCGGCGCGACGAATTTCTTCCAACAATTCGCGCCCACCGGGCAGCAGATCCCTGGGGCTGATCTCCTTGATAAATTCCAGATAGTAATTGTTCTTGCGCTCCATCATCTGCCGAATTCGATCTTCCGGGTAGATGCGCTCTTTCAAAATCAGCATGAGCGATTCCCGGCGTGGGATGCCGCGCAGAAACTCGTTGTCTTCGCGGGTGAATGGAATCCCCTCTTCATCTGCCAGGCGCTTCCAGCCACGGTAATGATATTCGGCGGTATCAGTCAGAACACCATCCAGATCAAAAACGAAGCCTTTAATACGAGAGTTCGTCACTCCAACTCCCAATCGGTGCGATTGGCTACGGTGCCATATTCCCAGGCCAGGACACGCCGGATATGGACCCGGTACAAATCGGCCGCCGGTTCAAAGATCGTCGCCTGGGCGCCGCTGCCGGGGTCCACGTATTTGGCGCGATAGGCGTCATCCACGCGATTTAATTCGTCAGCCTCTCTGACAATTGTCGTTATACCTTCCAAAATAATGACGTCATCACCATCTCCGGCATGAACCACAATCCAGGGTTGCTGCGCCAGATTCTTAGACTTTTGCAGCCTTCGGTCGGAAATGAAGTACAGGCCGCGTCCGTCCCACACAAACCAGACCGGTACCGCATGGGGACGGCCATCGGGTCGGGTGGTGCTGATCCAAATCGAGCGCAAGGCTTGCAGCCCATGGTCGATTTTGCTCCACGGAATAAAACCACGCGTGCGAAATTCATCCATCAGGAGACTTTCTTGACATCGAAGGTCAGCACATTGCCACGATCTACGATCTTAAAAGCGACACGGTTCCATTTCTCGGGAAGATGCGGATTGACCTTCCAACCGGTGGCGATCCGCTCGAGACCGGCGAAACCGAACACCACCGCCTGCCACAAGCCACCCGCCGAGGCGCCATGGATGCCATCCCCGGCATTGTTGCGCACGTCGAACAAGTCGGCGCGGGCAGCGCGCATGAAGTGCTCATACGCGCCTGCTGCGTCTCCGACCTTGCAAGCCATGATCGCCTGAATGGAGGGACCCAACGACGAGCCAAAAGTATGATCGGTCCGTGCGTTGTAATAATCGTAGTTTGCTTTGACTGTCTCGGCGCCATACAGCTCCGGCAGCAGATACATCAACATTAATACATCCGGTTGTTTGATCACCTGCGTTTCATTGGCGCCCTCAATCCCAAACAGCGATTGCACCGATTCGGTGCGGGGCTCCAGGGTAGCCAGATTCACATCCCGACGCTGGAAATAGCCCTGGAACTGCTCTACCAGTTTCGTCTGTGGATCGAAGGGCAGGTAGATATGGTCGATCACGTGCTGCCATTTTTGCAGCTCCTCATCTGTCAATTGAAGGCGGCTGTTGATCGTTTCCCATTCAGCCGCATGTTCTGTTTTGAGCCAGCTTTGGATTGCGAGCGCAGTCTGCAAGTTCCAACGGGCGAGGGCATTGGTGTAGGCGTTGTTGTCTACGTGATCATGGTATTCGTCGGGCCCGATGATGTCGCGGATCTCGTAGCGCTGTGAGTCTTGGTTCCATTCGGCGCGGCTGCTCCAAAAGCGTGCCGTTTCCAGAATCACCTCGGCGCCGCGCTCGAACATAAATTGATCGTCGCCGGTCGCCTGCCAGTATTTCCACATCCCTAACGCCACATCGGCCGAGATATGGATCTCGATATCGCCGGTCCAGATCCGGATCAGCTTGGTGCGGTCCCACGGGCTCGGCACCCAGGTCGGCGTGACCTCCTCCCCGGTTGCGGCACTCTCCCAGGGGTATTGCGCGCCGCGATAGCCGTTGGCTTCCGCCTTGGCTTTTGCTCCGGCTAAATTATGCCAGCGATACGAAAGCAGCAGGCGGGCGATCTCCGGGCGAACATAGATGAAGAACGGCAGCATGAAAATTTCGGTATCCCAGAAGGAATGTCCGCGGTAGCCATAGCCGCTCAAGGTCTTGGCACCCAAGTTGACGTGCTCGTCGTGACGCGGCGCGGCGATCAAGAGTTGGAAGAGGTTGAACCGGATGGCGAGCTGTGCTTCCTCGTCGCCCTCGATCAGAACATCGCAGCGATCCCATTCGGCTTGCCAAGCCTGACGGTGCTCCTCCCAGAGCTGTGACCAATCTTTGCGTGCAGCCCTACGCAACCCCGCCTGGGCGCTCTTCAAAGGAGTCACTCCCTCTCGGCTGGTGTAGTACGTGATGTACTTGTTGACGTCCACCACCTGTCCCGCCTCCACGTCTGCATACGCAACCAGGGTAGGATGGTTGTGCGCGTCCCAGCGCTTCATTCGGGACCGTTGACCGCCGGCCGTTACGGAAAGGTGTACTGCCGCCCCAAGCTCGATCTTCGTCACCCGTGTCTGCGTGAGCAGCCAGGCTTCCTGCCCGCGCATTCCCTGGTCGAGCCATTCCCAATGTTTGAAGCCAAGGTTATCCGCTTCGCCGTTGATGCCCGTGCGCACTTCCACACGACCCGAATAATTTTCCGGCACGATCATCACACGGATGGCACATAGATGCTCGTCCGCCAGACTGGCGAAGCGCTCGAAAATGAAATGGGTGATGTTGCCGCGCGGACTTTGCCAGCGTACGTCTCGCCTGAGGGTCGCGGTATACAGGTCGAGGGTCCGGGTGAACGAGAGCAGCTCTCCTTCAAAAAGGCGGAAATGTTCTCCATCCAGATAGATTTCCATCTCGAGCCAGTCCGGCGCGTTGACCAGCTCGGTGAAGACAACCGGCACATCGTCAAAGACACCGTGCAGGAAGGTGGCACGTCTATCACCAGGATGGTTCTCTTCGAACGCGCCGCGCGTCGACAGATAACCATTGCCAATGGTAAATACCGTTTCCTTATGGTGTTGTTTTTCGGGATGGAAGGAATCTTCAACAATTTTCCACATAAGATAAGGGAGTTAAGTCCTATTGATTCGCTAACTGCTCGACCACTGCGTGGTTCCCGGCAAAGGCGATCAATGCACCGCCAAACACGAATGTCAACATGAACGCCAAGGTACCCAGTGCGAGACTGAATACCAGCAGCAGCGCCAGCACGACCACGAAAACAAGGTTTTTGCGAATGAAGACGATTGCGTTGCGTAACGCCTGCAAAACCAGTGGTTGTTCCTGTTCAAATAGAAAGGGAAGGGCAAAAACTTGAATGAGCAGCCAGACCGAGATCAAGGTAATATACAGTCCTTGCACAAAATGTGCGGTGTCCGAGCTGCGGATTAGTTTGCCCGTCAAATAGTAATCGCCAAACAACACGCCGAAGATCAAGAGATTGACAAAACCCCAGCGCCAGGCAGGCTTCCAATAGCTTCGGATGGCCTGGAGAAAATCGCGTTCGCTGGCAAGCTCTTCATGTGCAATTCTGTTGCAGTAGAAAAATAAAGCAACGGTCACGGGCGGACCTGTGATGATCAGGATATTTCCCAACAGGAAAAGCAGATGCACGATCAGAATCGTCCACATTTCTTTCCAGACACTTCGGAACGCCCATCCCAAGGTTTGCAGCGCCATTTGAATTTGCCCATTCACCGGACCTGGTTAACCTTTGATGCCGGTATAGGCAACGCCTTCAATGTAATACCTGCTGAAGAAGAAAAACAGGAGCAGCACAGGGATGGCGTTGAACATCGCGCCCACCAGAGTTAAATTCCATTGCGCCTTGAATTGCTGCTGGAAAATACTCAATGCAACATTGAGTACATATTTATCAGGTGTGTTCAGGTAAAGCAGCGGCGCCAGGAAGTTATTCCACATCGCCTGGAATTGAAGGATGAACACAGTCAACAGTGCCGGCCGGGCAAGCGGCAGCACGACCTGGCGATAGACTTCCGAATGCCTGGCGCCGTCGATCACAGCCGCCTCTTCGAGATCCTTGGGGATGGCTTTGAAAAACTGGGTCAGCATAAAAATGCTTCCCGCGCTGACGGCACCCGGCAGGATGAGCGACCAGAAAGTGTTGATCAGGCGCAACTTGGTCATTAACACATAAGCAGGGATGAGAGTCAGGGCGCCCGGAATCATCATCGTTGCCAGCATAAAGGTAAATACAGCATCCCGGCCCGGAAATTCCAGCCGCGCAAACGCGTAGGCAGCCATCGAGCAGAAGATCACCTCGAGGATAGCGATCGTCACAGAAAGAAATGCTGTGTTAAATAACCAGCGCGGAAAGGTCCCGCCGTTGCCCAGATCGGTGTTCCAGACCTTTCCCCAGTTCTCCACCAGCCATTGCGAAGGAAAAAACTTCGGTGGAAAGGCGATGATCTCTGCATCCGTTTTGAATGTACCAAGCGCCGCTAAGATGAACGGCGTAAACAACACGATGCCGATTAGGATCAGGAGCAGATAGCGCAAGATCGTTGCTACGGACGTGGTGCCCGGCTTTTGAGGCGGTTGCGTTCGGACTTGCTTGAGAGTCTCAACTTTGACTGCCATATGAGCCTCCTAATATAGTTGCGTTTCACTGGAGATGAAACGTCGCTGCAAGTAAGTGAAGAAGAAAATGATTACAGCGAGGATAAATGCCAGGGCGGCGGCATAACCCATTTGAATCGGTCCCTGGGCTCCCAGGGCTTCCCGGTAAACTATGTAGACCGGCGTGAGCGATGTTCCCAAGGGTCCACCCTTGGTGGCCAGGTAAACCTGATCAAAGACTTGAAAGGTACCGATTGTACCCAGCACCACCACAAGCAGGATGATCGGACGCAAGAGAGGTAACGTGATCCTCCAGAATTGTTGGCGGCCCGTCGCACCGTCAATGGAGGCGGCCTCGTACAACGTCGGATTGATGTCCTGCAGGGCAGCCAGGAACATGAGCATAAATGTGGGCGCGGTGGTGAAAATATTCTGGAACATGATCGCCATCCAGGCAATGCTGGGACCGCGCAAGTACCATTGCGTGGAAGGTATCCTGCCACCGAACGCTTCGACGATCAGTTGGAATAATCCACGCGGATCCCCCAGCCAGTTGATATTGTTCCAGTGCAATCCAAAGATGCCAAAGAATTTGGCGAGGAAGAAATTGATGTAGCCTGTTTTCAAGTAAAACCACATAAAGATTAGTGTGATCACCACGGACGAGGTCACACTGGGCGCATAAAACAGGGTACGAAAAAATTGCTTAAACTTAATCGGGGCATTGAGTAATACAGCCAAAAGAATGGCAAGTGCGGTCTGAGTTGGCACCACAATGACTGTATACCAGAATACGTTGTATAAGGCTTGGACAAAGTCCTTTTGGGCGGGGTCATAAAAACCGCGGAACGCTTTGGCATAATTTGCCAGACCCGTCCATTGGGGAGCGGTAAATATGTCGTATTTGGTGAATGAGATATAAAACGAAAACAATAAAACGCCTACAATGAAAATCAGAGTAATCAAGAGATAGGGCAGGAGAAAGAGATAACCCATCACGAGGTTCGTGCGGCGTTTGGGATTCGGCCACTCACGATAGACCGTCCGGGCAGCGATCAGACCCAGGAGGATAGCGGCAACCGCTACAACGCCGAGGTAAGGCAGGGCTGTACGACGTACCTCTGCAAGATAAGTCGCCGCGGAAGCCATCACTCTGGGACCGCCCATCGTTGGCGCATTTAAGAGGGCGATCACCATCAGGAAAACGACAATAATCAGAAACGTAATCACTGCCGCCTGTGTGCGACCAGCCGTAGTTCCATCCCCTTTATTTGTTGGTATGGCTGTTGTCATAGCACCACCTCGATTTTTTTGAACCAATGCAAATAACAGAACCCTCCCTCCCCAGCATGGGGAAGGAGGGTTTCGAATAAAATGCTATTGACCGCTCAAAGCAGCTTGCGCTTCTTCTTGTGCCTGCGCAAATGCTTCATCCACAGTTTGATCGCCAAGGAAGACGCGATCGAGAGCCTGGGACACGGCGTCGTTCACCTTACCGGTGTTCGGTCCCCAGAAGGCGACACGCGTGTCGGGCAAAAGTCCGCCGCTCGAGATCGCCAGGTCATTCGGGTCCTGAACAAGGTCAGCCTGGCTGGGATGAGTACTATACGCAAAGCCGGTCTTTACGATCTCACCTTGATTCTGCTCGCCGGTCGCGAACATCGCAAAGGCGGCTGCCGCATTCGGGTACTTGGTCGCGGCGTTGACGCCAATTCCATTGGTGAAGATGACATCGGCGCGGTTCTTAGGCCCGCTCGGGATCTGGACCGCTTTCCATTCCACATCAGGATAGGTTGTCTTCATGAAGTTCACCATCCAGCCACCTTCGGTGGTCATGGCGACGAGCTTCTTACCGATCGCTTCACCGCACCAGCTGGCGCCTACATCCGCAGGCTTCACAAGCGAGCCTTCCTTGTACATATCGGCTACGAGTTGCGCCATTTCCTTGACTTCAGGTGTATCGAGCGTGGCGCTTGTGTTATCTTCACTGGCGAAACTACCGCCGTTCGAGAAGACAAAGGGAGCAAAGCGAGCCCAGTCCGCTCCCATGCAGAAGCCCTTGTATGTTCCCTTATCGGAAATGGCTTTCGCAGCAGTACGCAGATCATTCCAGGTCCAGGAATCGGTCGGCTCATCGACGCCCGCATCCTGAAAGGCTTCTGGCAAATAGATCAAGCCGAGGGTTCCCCAGTCTTTGGGAAGAGCATAGGTCTTGCCGTTGTAGGTGAAGATTGTCATCAGAGCGGGAATGAAATCATCCCGCGAGACACCGGCTTTTGCCATGTAATCATCCAGGGCGAGCAACTGGCCGGAGGGTGCGAAGGTGTTCATCAATTGATCGTCCACATAGAAGACGTCCGGGGCGGTGCCGCCAGCCATCTGTGCTTTCATTTTGTCTTGGAATTTATCGGGAATAGGCTGGTAATTTACCGTTACGCCCGGGCAAACGCTCTTAAAGCGTTCAATCGATCCTTCGTTGATTTTCTGTTCGTCTCCCGTCCCCCAACCAGAGAATGTGATCGTGGCTCCCTCTTCAACATCTGATGGACATGTCATGGCTGCTGCGGAAGTGGGAGCTTCGGTTGCAGCAGAAGTCGGTGCCTCCGTCGCGGCGGAGGTGGGCGCCTCGGTCGCGGCCATGGTCGGTGCTTCAGTAGGTGCGGTCGTCGCAGGTGCGGAGGTAGCTGGTGCTACGGTGGCTGTCGCTTTTGCTCCACAAGCGGACAGTACCATAACGGCGATGACCAGCAAGGAAAGAATCGTGAAACTCTTTTTCATCTTCTTCTCCATTTGAGGTTTAAGGTCTGCCGGATTCTGGAAAATACGGCAATGATATACTTAAACACAGAGGCGGAATTAGAACGCCTCGAACGTTGAGCCGCTGCTGTTTTCCAGGACACTGGCGGCTCTTTTCCTTCTAGCGCACGGGATCAACTAGCTCTAGTGTGTTCGTTTTTCGGCATCACCTCCCCTCGAAAGGTAACAGATTTGGCATGAAAGGGCTCCTATAAATTTTGGGATTTCCGTGTTCAATAAGGTTTAACGGTCTACGGTTGATTTTCGGACGATTAATTGCGGCGCGACCAGAACATTTGGGTTCATAGGAAGGTTGCCCGTATTGATATATTCCATCAGCATGGCAATAATTCGCTGACCGATTTCCGTAATCGGTTGGCGCAATGTGGTCAGAGGGGGATCCGTATATTGAACCAGAGGGGCATCATCAAAGCCGGACACGGCGATATCCCGGCCGACAACGCCTCCCCGGTCTTTGATCGCCTGGCAAGCACCTAGCGCCATCATATCGTTCAGAGCAATGACGGCCGTCGGTCTGCAATCGGTGGCTAGATCCAGGAGCTCGAGCATGGCTTGATAGCCAAACTCAAAGACTCCATTTCCGCGCTTGACCCATTCGGCATCGGGCGTGATGCCAGCCTCCTGCAGTGCCGAGAAATACCCTTCCATGCGATTATTGCCTACGCGTGAATCCAAGGGCCAGGCAAGTGCTGCCACTTTGCGGTGACCTTCATCCAAGAGATGGAGCATCGACTCACGAATCCCCTGCCCGCCATCTACATCAATCCAGGGGAACAGTAGGTCCGGGTTGGAGCGCCCGAAGGCGACAAAGGGGAAATTACTCTCCATCAGCAACTGGACGCGCGGATCGTCGTACTCTACACTCGAAAGGATGAATCCGTCCACGCGGCGCGTTTCTATTAATTCATGATACGAGGCAAGGTGTTTTTTTATATCGGCGTGATAGGGGAAACAAAGCAGGTAATAGCCACGCTCTTCTGCGGCGAGAAACATACTCTGCAGGAATTGGTCCAGAACAATATTTTCTTGAGCGGGGGCGGAGGGCGGCCAGGAATAGCCAATCGTAAAGGCGCGTTGCGTGCGCAGGCTGCGGGCAACAAAACTCGGACGGTACCCCAATGTCTGGGCCGCTTGCCAGATCCGATCTTCTGTTTCTTTTGAAACCTGGATTTGTCGATTCAATACCTTGGAGACGGTCTGGTAACTGACCCCAGCCGAAGTAGCCACCTGTTTTAGAGTGACATGCCGCTTGATCATCAGCCTTCTCCGTTGGTCTAAGTGAACGTTCGTGCGAACGTTCGCCTATTATTATAATGATCTTGAAGCCAAAGTCAAGCTTTTCGAAAAAAGTGCTGTTTTCGGCAGGATTCAAGGAAAATAAAAAGACTCCGCTTCTTGGGAGTCTTTTTCGTGCCTTATCTCTCGTTTCGTTGGAGACCGCAGGCCGTAAAGAATTCCGAGCGCAGAGATGGATCTTCGGCGTAATGGCCCCTCCAGACTGTGGTGCGCGTCATCGGCGCGGTTTCGCGCACCCCACGCATTTCCATGCAGAGATGGTGAGCCTCCAGAAAGACGGCAACGCCGTGGGGATGCAGCATCGTTTCGAGCGTGTCTGCAATCTGTTGGCCAATCCGCTCCTGGACCGAAAAGCGCTTCGCAAAAAGCCGCACCAGGCGAGTGAGCTTGGAGATCCCGATGATATTTTCGTGGGCAATATAACCAACATAGGCGCGTCCATAAAAAGGCAAGGCATGGTGCTCACACAGCGCAAAAAACGGAATCGGACCCTCCATCACCTGGCTGAGGCGGCAGTCCGGATCGCCACGACATTCTGTATCGAAGACGCGCAGGAGCTTGGGATCGCCATCATAGCCTTCCGTCGCGTCAAAGAGTGCCTTGATAAACCGTCGCGGCGTATCTCTCGTCGCCGGTGTGTTCACGTCCATGCCGAATGCGGAAAAGATCTCGGCAGCATAGCCCTCAAACTTGCGGAACTGCTCGTCGGGAATTTGGCGCATCTGCAGTTCCATGCTCGTGCGATATTCAATATCATCTGGATCATCGTGTATGTGCATCGTCATCTCCTGTTTTTAATTGCAAATATGCTCAGAGAACAATTTTTGTTTCCTGGCTTTTCTCTAATCGCGTCGATATCCCGCCTTTTTTAAACCCTCTTGAATAAATGAGGAGGAGCCTAATAAGCGCCAGATCAAGCCGGAGCGGTAGTTCTCAATCATCAAGACGACCGGTCCTTCATTGATACCATAGTAGTGATCCGAAAACCAGCCAACGCTTTGCGATGCATCGTCTCGAAAGGTGGGATTGAGGCTGCATTTCATGCCGTAGCGACCAGCGAGCTGTGGATAGGTTTTATGAATGTGCTCTATTGCCGGCAAAGCGATTTCAGGGGCAAAGGGCAGAGCAGTGATCGTCGTCCAGGGCGAGAGCGTACCATCATCCGGGCCGGGAACGCCGCGCGCAAGGTAACCATAATAAGTGCGCCCCGCGATTACAACCGGTTCCGCAGTTCGGATAGGTCCCTCACTGGCTGTAATACCCCAGACCTGTTCACCATATCCTTCAAAGCCAGAGGGATTTTGGATGGCATGCTGTTGATGTACATACGTAGCGCGGCGACTGTTCTCAAAGTAGTCAATGCCCCGCGCGCGCATGTAATCGTCTTGCAGACCTCGAAAATCAACCCAGACATGCGAAAAATGATGGATGAAGAGTGGTCCGGCGTAGAGCAACTCGTACCCATAATGAGTTTCCCAATGATAGGTGGATGTATAGGCCGTATAACTATCCCGAGCTAATGAATATTTGGGGGCACCCAATGCCAGCAGATAAAGCATGATGGCTTCATCGTAACCCCACCAGCGATATTTCAGGAAACCGCTTTCGGGCCGCCAGCCATGCGTGACAGTGACCTCACCGTTTTGCGCCCATTGCCAGTTTACACGAGCGAATAGCGAATCCGCTAAACGACGGATCTCCTGCTCGCCCGGCTCGTTCTGATCAAAATATTTGGCTGCGGTCAACATACCGCAGAGCAGGTAGGTTGTGTCGATGGTAGATAACTCGCTTTTCCAGGTTCGCTGACCGGTTTGCAAGTCCAGAAAGTGATAGTAAAAGCCCTGGTATCCCGTTGCGTCTGGTTCTGGTCCCTGCGGACTGGACGCAAAAAATCGTAGCGTGATCAGAGTGCGTGCCACGGCATCCCGGCGGCTGATCCAGCCATGTTCCACGGCAACCGGATAACAGGCAAGTGCAAAACCTACTGCGGCGATGCTGCTTGTATTATTCTCCCAGGTGCTGTCCGCGATCAGTCCGTTAGAAGGGTTGACCTTCTCAATGAAATACTGAAATCCATCTCTCTGCAGATGATCCAATAACTTATCCTGCTCAGAGGTAAGGATGTAATTTACAGATTTATTCATATGGCCTTGTTACTTTTAATCTCGGATGTGATTTTCAGTTAGCCTGGGATCTTCCCCTTCAAGTCTTCGGCTTTAAACGGGCCCTTCTCGTTCATTAGAGCACGGGCATTATCCACTTGCTCCCAGACATTCCATAGCAAAACGCCGCGCACGCGCTCATTGTCAAGATAATAAATGACGCCTTTCTTGAAGGGCTCCTGCCAGTCTGTGACAGTTTGCAGCTTGCTGCTAAGATCGCCGACGGCTTCATAGCCAAGATCGAATAGATCGGAATAGAACATGGGCGTGTGGGTATACATCTCTTGCGCGCCAGCCATGTTACGACCAGCAACCTTGCCCATGTGAACTGCATTATCTTCATGCTCCACACGTACGCGCTTCTCCAAAGCGGAGTGGTAGAAATTTGCTGCATCACCGGCCGCGAAGACATCCGGAGCGGATGTTTGCAAATGCTCATCGACGATAATTACGTTATCGATCTGCAGACCCGCCTGCTGGGCGAGTCCCAGATTCGGACGGATTCCGATTCCAGCCACGACTCCATCCACTTCGAAGTCGAACCCATTCGTCGTGCGGACCTTAAAACGGTCGCCGTTTCTTTCGACATCTGCCACCGTATCGTTAACCACAACGTCCACACCTTTTTCGCGATAATAATCATTCAGAAAATGCGCAATATCGCTCGGATAAACGCGTGCACCGATCGCCTCGTCCGGAAAGACCATCACGACCTTTTTGCCATTCATGGTGAGGGCGGCGGCAATCTCCGAACCGATAAAGCCACCGCCGATCACAAGAAAGCGTTCGCCGCGCTCACTAAGGGCGCGCAGGCGCTGATAATCCTGCAAGTCGCGGTAATAGATAATATCCTCGCCGCCGAAGGGCAGATGGATCGGTGATCCACCGGTCGCAAGCAACAGCTTATCAAAGCTGTATTCTTCCCCCGCTTCATCGCGAACGCATTTTTTCGGTAAATCGATTTCCGTGACCTTGTGGTTTAAGAGTAAATCTGCACCGCGACTCTCGGTGTTCTTCCAAATCTTTTCCAGCGGGCGACCTTTCCATAGTTGTTTGGAAAGATTCGGCCGGGTGTACGGCGGATTTAACTCCATGCTGAACATGCCAATGGAACCCTCTTTGTCGAGCTCGCGAATGCCTTCGACGGCTGCATCGCCTGCGAGCCCGCCGCCGATAATCAAATACTTATAATGTTTCATCAACCCTTCCTTTTCTTGATTTTTATTGTCCGAACCGATTCGGAACAAACGGGCAAACAGAGCACTCTGTCTGCCCGTCTATTCTTATAAACGAAACGTTTAAGATGCTGGTTATTTGAACTTTGTAGGGAACTGCTCGATGATGCCGGTACTGAGCATATCCGCCATCTCGAGTATCTCCAGATGTACCTGCTCGTAGGCAGCGACAGATCCTGCGTAGTCGCCATGCAAGTAAGTGACTGCTTCTTGCAGCGTGAGGTCGAGGTGCATTCGCATCATCTCCTGCATCTGATCGAGCGGCCAAAACTCCGGATTGAGACTATTCAGGAATGCGGCAATCTCATCGGCATTGGCATACCACCGCGCAGCTGCATCATTTAGTGCGGCCGTATCTCCGGCTTTTGCATCCTGCAGAATTTCTGCGGCAATCAGGATGTGCTGGGTGAGCAAATCTGTCAGGTGATTTCCAGCTTCATCCCCATAGAACGGCTTGATCGCATTACCAATGTCAACTTGGTTCTGCAACAAGCGATCCACGCTTGCCTGTGTATCCGGTAGCGTGCCATTTGGATCCGCCAAGAAGTCGACGATCACCATGCGTGTCCAGGTGATGTGATCTTCCCAGAGCTTGCGCATGGCATCGTGAAAGGCTTGCGCATCCATTTTAGCTTTTGCATCTGCCTTTGTCACAAAGAATGTGGTGGCAAACAGACTGGTCAACAGCATTGCGATCACGATGATATGGATTGGTTTTCTTCTTGTGGAATTCATACTTTTCTCCTTGTCTAAAACTGAGTTCGGAGGAACGTCTTCAACAGATTAGTTTCACACATCCGAAATTTCTTACCCTAGAAAAACCAGCGCTTCTCGAAGACAGAAGCGCTGGCAGAAATGAGTAGAGCTGGACGGCCTTCCAGGCGTGTTCGATATTAAGGAGCCGTGCCATCTCCCAGCGATTTCAAATATTCGACGAGGTCAGATTTTTCAGCATCCGTCAATCCCAGCGAGAATAACCTGTCGTAATGATTGACGACATCCAGGAGGGTGGCAAAGCGCCCGTCGTGATAGAAGCCACCTTTGGTATGGGTCCACAGTCCCTTGAGCGGCGAAGTGCGGTAGCGAAGATCTGGCGACCGATTTGCCTGGAAAGCATCAATGCCCATTTCTTCAGGCGTATGCAAATTCCAACCTGGTTCCGTGTACAGCGGCGGAACATGGCAGCTGGCGCAATTGGCTTTCCCTTCGAACAGGGCATCGCCGCGCGCCGCAGCCACCGGGTCAAAACTACCCTCGGGCGGCAGGGGAGCGAGCAACGAGATCTGGTAGGCATGTAGAGCAGGCAGTT
>DATHUN010000240.1:0-5314 GCA_035462205.1 Anaerolineales bacterium | reverse complement strand
TAGACAAGTGCATGAAACCGCCAATCTTACCCGCCTGATACAGCTCGGCGCCGCGTTCTTCCACGCGGCGAATCAATACCATTTGATGGTATAAGTCCAGCAATTGTTCTTTCTTCATCTCTACTCTCTCGAAAAAAATTTTGACAAAGTCCTGCGAAAGTCTTTCCCGCTGTTGAATTTCCTGCAACCCAACCGTCGCAAGGCTCATTTCAATCACAAGTACCCGGACAACCTAAATTGAAGGGGTATTTATTTGATACGCAGATTACGTTGCACTCCAATTTAATCTTGTTGTAGTATTAGGCAAAATACATGGCGCTAGAAGCGCCACGATGCGTATCTCTCTCCGCAAAAAATTATATCAGAGATTTTCCGTCCAAATTTTTATCAAAGTTTATCTACTTTCACAGTAAAATTCGAAAATGGACCGACTGACCGTGCCACATAGAATCTATTACGACCCGGCGCTCAGACGGTGATGCCGTGTCCGGGAGCGCTCCAAACGAGGAAACAAGCCCTCTTTCGCTCTCCGCAGGCAGCGCCTCCCACTTCCTTCCTTGTTAGATGCAGTGAAAGGTATATACTTTACCGTCTTTGGACGCGCCGCCCTCCAAACAAACGACATGTAAAGATAATTTAGAATACACTCTGTTCGAAGTTTCGCTGCAGAGGAACAATATGAAACGTATACACCTTTTACTTGGTATACAATCGCTCGTGGGAATACTGGTTTCGATCAACCGGCTGGGAACCTGGACGCTAGGCTATGTCCTACCCAATCAATTCCTGCGCTGGGTGGATTTCAACAATATGCTGGTGCTGTCGCTCATCAGTTTGGTGGCGCTTTATCTTCTCAAGAAAACAATCGAATACGATTCTCCTGCCCGTGAAGGACGCGCCCATATGGCGTGGAATTTGGTCTTCATCATCGGTCTGTATCTGACCGCCGCCAGCTACGGCGACCACGAAGTGACCAATTATCTGCACGTGCGATTTTGTGCGGCCGATACGACCAGCGATCTGTGCCGCATCCTTATTTTCAATGACGATGAGTTCAGCCATTGGGTGTTCTTCACCGGCTTTGTGATGGTCAATGCGGCGATTCTATTTTTACAAAACATCTTCCCATTTCGAGGCCAGCTTGGTTTTGGGGACATTGCCTTACTTGCCCTGAACGCCTTATTCCTCGGCACAGCCGTTCTGGCGAATCTCGGTTTCGAAGAGATCGGGCTGGATCTTTATGTCGTTGCTTTACTAGCATTGATTTCGACATATTTACTTTGGAGGCGTGGCAGGCAGCCCATGTTCCTCTATTACACCATTGCCTACTGGTTGGGGCTGGTCGGAAGTTTGATAGCCCAGACCCTGCGGTGATGGGAATTAGAAACAGAAGCTTACAGCAAAACCCGGTGTTATTAAGTCCAAAGTCAATTCAGCAAAGGAGAGAACATGACATACTTTATTTGGTTGCTTCGTATTATTCATATTGGTGCTGGAGTATTCTGGGTAGGTAGTTCCTTAGTGATGATGTTCTTTGTCGGACCCTCCGTTGGCGCCACTGGAGAGGCAGGACAAAAGTTCTTGAGCCACTTGATGATCAACAGAAAAATCAGCGCCCGAATCTCAGCCGCGGCGGGCGCAAGCGTCCTTGCCGGGGCTATTCTCTATTGGATTGACTCGCAGGGTTTCACGTCGGCGTGGACGAAATCCGGCGCCGGGATCGGCTTCACCATTGGCGCTCTGTTCGCGATCGTTGGTCTTGTATTTGGGATTTTGGTGGGGCGTGGGAACAAAGCGATGGCGCAAATCGGAGCGCAAATGCAAGGCAAGCCGTCCGCTGAGCAAATGACCCAGCTTCAGGTCATACAAAAGCAGCTCGGGACTTATTCAACGCTTTCTGCCATCGGGCTGATCCTTGCTGTCGTCTTTATGGCAGTTGCCCGCTATCTGCACTTCTAAAATAAGAGACCTGATGTTTCGTCAGGTCTCTTATTTGTTATCTCCTTCGTCCGCCTTTTAGCTCATTTTGGAGTTTTTCCAGTTCCAACCAGTCGCCTCGCGCCGCAAGTGCGGCTTGTTCGATCCACCCGGTCGGATCCATCATCTGCAGCCCGGCGGCGCTCAAGATTTTTTGGATCGCGAGCGGATCTGCAGCGGCGAGGGAAGCAAACGTTGTGATCCCTGCATCGTTCAGGACTTCCGCCACTCTTGGACCGATCCCTTCCAGGCTGACCAAGTCATCGGGCGCGGCTGGTGGCCCGGGCTGCACGACCGGCTCCGCACGAACGGGCGCTTCGTGTGTGACCTCGACCGGCGCCGCGACTGGAGCGTTGACGTCTGTATAGGCTGTGTGTTCGCCTACATGCTGATTCTGCAACTCAGGCGTGGCATCCGGCTGCTTCCCACCTTGACGGCTGGCCCACCACCCCACGATGACCATCAACAGGAAGAAAGCCAGGAACAGGTACAGCAACCACCCCAATTCTGTGTTCGGACCTGCCTCTTCCAAAAATCGAATCAGTAACATGTTTGCCTCCATGAAAGATTATATAAATATTGATCCGTGAATCATAGATGAATGTCGATTCGTGACCCTGGTTTTTAGGTCAGCTGCTCTAAGACAAAAGACTAGATAAACCACCCGTCCTTTATTTTGCTTCTTATGTTCTTCTGCCACCCTTTAGCTCATCCTGCAACTTCTGCAATTTATCCCAATCTCCTTTTGCAGCAAGATCTGCCTGCTCGATCCACCCTTCCGGGTTCATCATTTGCAACCCTGCATCCTTCAGCACGTTCTGCACGTTTGCTGGATCTGCCTGGGACAGGGATTCATAGCTTCGAATACCAGCCTGTTTCAGAATTTGCTCCACTTTCGGACCAATTCCCTCGATCTTCTTGAGATCGTCTTCACGATTGTCCTTTCGTGGAGTCGTAGGCGGCTCTGCCAAAGCTGTCCGTTGCATTCCATTTACACGGCGGAACAACCACCACACGATCAGCGCCAGAATGATCAGACCGATGATCACGTACCATAACCAGCCCAAGTTGGTGCCGGCTTGTTGTAGAGTGCCTGTTGCCAACATACGTACCTCCTCAAGGAATTAGTGTTAACTACTTATACGGGAATCGTGAACTTTCATGATGGTTTTGTCCGTTCCAATCAGTCAGATTCCTCGCAGGAGAATTCCATGAAGTCACGCCGATTTCTCACACCGGTCGTAGTCATATTGGCAATCCTTGTCCTCCTGACCTTGATCATGCCCGACGCGCCGTCAAGCGCCTATTACCGTGCCATCCAACGCCCGTTGGTGATCGCCCATCAGGGCGGGGATGGCGTCTGGCCTGGTGACACGATGTTTGCCTTCGAAAATGCCGTCAACATCGGGGCGGACGTTCTCGAAATGGACGCTCATATCACAAAGGACAGCCAGATCGTGCTGATGCACGACGAAAAAGTGGATCGTACGACGGACGGCAGCGGGCTGATCGAAGATCTGACGCTGGATCAGCTTAAACAACTCGATGCGGCTTACAAATGGTCGAATGACGGGGGCAAGACATTTCCTTATCGCGGACAGGGTATCCAGGTCCCGACGCTGGATGAACTTTTTCAGAAATTCCCGCAGATGCGCTATGTGATCGAAATCAAGCTCACCCAGAACCCAATTGATAAGCCGCTTTGCGAGCTGATCCGCAAATACAAAATGCAAGAGAAGGTTGTGGTCGCTTCCTTCCACGACCAGGCCATGCAAAACTTCCGTGCCACCTGTCCCGAAGTTGCCACCTCTGCTTCGCGCGGCGAGGTGACGAAGTTCGTTCTACTCGGCAAAATCTTCCTCAGCGGGCTGATCGCGCCGAAGTACGAATCCATTCAACCGCCGTATGACCCGAAAGAGTCGCTCAATATCCCCATCATGACCAAGCGCTTCATCCGCGAGGCACACGCCAAGAAGCTTGCCGTCGAACCCTGGACGGTGAACGACCCCGAGCTGATGAAGCAATTCATCGCCTGGGGCGTGGATGGGATCATGACCGATCGGCCTGATTTGATGGTGGAGGTCATGAAAGAACTAGGAAAAAAATGATTAGACAGAAAATGAGTTGAGAAGAAAAAAGAGCGATACGCATGAAAGTCATCGCTCTTTTTAACTGATTGACATTTGTTTATCTCATTCCATCCACACTACTCGATCTTCAAACGAAGGTCTAGTGGGATATTCCGCGACAAACTCAGCATAGCCCACGTAAATAAATCCAATAATGTGCTGGTCTGCTTCAAAGCCTAGGAGCGCTTTCACCTTCACATCTTCAGCCCATTCGCCGGTACGCCATTTAGCACCGAGTCCCAGCGCGTGGGCGGCGAGCAAAAGATTTTCCACGGCGGCCGCAACCGCAGAAATATTTTCGACCTGCGATACTTTCGCTTCACTGGGCTTATCCACGCCAACCGCGATCACCACCGGCGCTTGTAGAGGAGTGTCATGGGCTTTGTCAAATGCCTCTTGCGGGTACTCCGGATGACGGTCCCGCAACGAAGCGGACATCACATCACCTAGGCGGTGACGCGCCTCGCCGGTCAATACAACAAATCGCCAGGGCCGTACCTTGTAATGGTTCGGCGCTTGCACAGCCGCGTCCAACAATTTTTCGATCAGCTCGCGCGGCACGGCATCTTGTTTCACTTTTTTAATCGAATGCCTGTTATGAATGGCTTCGAACACGTCCATATGTCCTCCGTGGTATTGATACAATTGCAGAATCGATTCTTACGGAGGCAGGATGAAAGTTTTTTATTCCGAGCAACATCGCAGGCACATGCCGCCTTTTGAGGTGTTCGACGGTGGCTTGCGCACGCCGTATATGGAAAACACCGATCGCATGGACCGTGTTTTGGAGGCGCTGAAGCGAACGGATTGGGCAAACATCGACGAGCCACAGGATTTTGGACTCGAGCCAATCTACGCGGTGCACGACCCGGAATATATTGACTTTCTCCGATCCTGCTGGACCGAGTGGTTGGCTTCGGAAGCGAAAGATAAAACCACGCTGTTGCCGGCCACCTTCGCGCTTCGACGTCACCCCCGAAAGCCGACCGGATTGCTCGGTCGAGCCGGTTACTACCTGATGGACTTGAGTGCCTGTATTGTCGAAGGGACGTATCCCGCCGCGCTGGCTTCTGCAAATTGTGCCTTGAGCGCCGCCAAGGCTATTACGAATGGGGAACGAGTCGCTTTTGCGTTATGCCGCCCACCCGGGCATCTTGCCGGGCAGGATTATGCCGGCGGCTATTGCTTTATCAATAATGCTTCGGTTG
>DATHUN010000239.1:0-4065 GCA_035462205.1 Anaerolineales bacterium | reverse complement strand
TAGATTTAGAAATGATGCACCATTCTTTTAACAAACGATGAGCGAGTGACCTGTTTCGTTGCCCAAAGCCACTCGCTCCATGATTTACATCTTTATTAACCAGTACTATACGCGCGTGACGTATTCACCGGTTTCTGTATTGACGCGGATGGTATCCCCAACCTTCACGAACTGAGGACACTGAACTTCCAGACCCGTTTCGGTCATGACTCTCTTCGTCACACCCGTAGCAGTATCCCCGCGGATGGCCGTCTCGGCCTCCATGACCTTCAGATCCACCGAGCTGGGGATTTCCACGTCGAGCGGCGCGCCTTTGTAAAAGGTGAGCTTGACTTCCATGCCTTCTTTCAGGAAGGGAGCCTTTTCGCCGAGCACCTCCGCTTTGATGGCCGGCTGTTCGAAGGTTTCATTATCCATGAAATGATAGAAATCGCCATCAGTGTAGAGATAGGAGACATTATGGAAGTCCAGGCTGACATCCTGCACCGACTGCCCAGAGTTAAAGGTGCGCTCAATATTTGCACCCGAAAACAGGTTGCGGGCTTTGATACGGATGTTGGCGTTGCCACGCCCAGTCTTGTTGTGACTGTAGTCCAGTACTTTATAGAGGTTGCCATCCAGTTCGAAAGTGACACCCTTGCGCAGTGCATTTACATCGATCATACATACACGTTCCTTGTTTTTGTTGAGGAATTCTTGAAGCGGCGGGATTATACCAGAGAGGTAATCAGTGTGTCGACTCGGAAGCCGGGTCGTCCCGTAAAAGTTGTATCGCATGCGGAAGTACAGGAATCACCACCTGTAGATTTTCTACGGCGCCCTTGGGGCTTCCCGGCAAATTGATAATCAGCGTCTTTTTGCGAATGCCGGTCACGATCCGGGAGAGCATGGCATGCGGCGTAACTTTGAGACTCGCCGCCCGCATCGCCTCGGCAAGACCGGGAGTTTCCCGTTCGATGACGGCGCGGGTCGCCTCGGGGGTGACATCACGCGGGGCAAAGCCGGTACCGCCAGTGGAGAGGATCACATCCAGTTCGGCACCGTCTGCCCATATCATAAGCTTGTCACGTATCGCCGATTCCTCATCGGGTACAAGAGCTGTTATGGTCACAAACCAGCCGGTCTCTTGGACCAGCTGCATCAGGGCCGGTCCTGACGCATCCTCGCGTTCGCCGCGGGCGGCCCGATCGGAAACGGTTAAGATGCCAACACGCATGTTCATAAAAGATCTTTTCCCAATACATGTATCGAATCCATGTGATACCAACCGCGTTTTTGGTAGTAATTTTTCACGTCAAGATTATCATCCGTAACCAACAAGTAGGACTTGAGACAGCCTTTCACCCGCAGTCTGTTCTCCACCTCGTCCATCAGTCGTGAGCCAATCCCCTGGTCGCGAAAGTGAGCATCGACCGCGAGATGGTAGATCAATCCACGACGACCATCATAGCCACCGATTACAGAACCAATAATTCTGTTTTCTTGTTCTGCAACAAGAAATAAATCCGGGTCTCGGGCAATCTTTTTCTTGATCTCCTCCAGTGTATCGGAACGACCAATATGAACGCCTTTTTCGATCGACGACCAGAGATCGTACACCTGCCTATAATCAGCAGGAAAATGAAACTCGCGAATTTGGGCTGCAGGCATCACGGAAAGTTACTTCAATATGCGTAGCAGATCATCCGGCATAAAAGGCTTCAGCAGAAAGGCATTTGCACCGAGACTCAGGCATTCGTCTTTTACATTCATCCCGGAAGTCATAATCACTCGAATGGTAGAGGTATCATGATTACCTCGAATCAATTCAAGGATCTTCATTCCACTTTGGTCGCCAAGATGGACATCCATGAAAAGAGCATCGGGTTTTTCGCGTTGCACCGCTGCCGGGACATCCGAGGCGGCGTCCAAAGCGACCACATCAAACCCCTCCATTTTTAAAAGGGTCTTTAGAAGCGATACCATTGTTGCATCATCCTCTGCGAGAAGTATTTTTGCCATTCGCTTTTGTCGTCCTCGAAGTTGTCTTCTTGGTTTTTCGGCTCGGTTTTGACTTGGAATCCTTTTGAGACTCTTCCAATGCAGACTGAATCACTTCGTCTACATCCTCCACGAACACAAACTTCATGGATTTTTTGATTTCATCAGGCACATCATCCAGATCCTGCTGGTTGCGCTTGGGAAGGATAATAGTGCGCAGCCCATTTCGATGCGCCGCCAGTACTTTTTCCTTGACGCCGCCAATCGGAAGAACCTGACCTCGCAGAGTAATTTCGCCAGTCATACCGACTTTAGGCTTAACTTTACGTCCCGACACCAATGAGACCAGGGCAGTAGCCATCGTCACACCTGCCGAGGGGCCGTCTTTGGGCTGTGCGCCGGCAGGAATATGCATATGAAAATCCGAGCGGTTGAAAAAATCCGAATCGAGGCCGAGCTGTTTGGCGCGCGAACGAACGAAGGATAGCGCGGCACGTGCTGATTCGTTCATTACATTACCAACGGAACCTGTCACTTGGAATCCCTTGCCACCGGGCATGCTGGTCGCTTCTACGAACAATACATCGCCGCCATATGGCGTCCAGGCAAGTCCGGGAACGACACCCGGAATCGAGATGCGCTGGTTAAGTTCTTCGTTGCTCTGGAAGATTGGATGATCCAGATATTCCTCCACCAGAGGCGGAGTGATCTCCACCGATTCCAGTTTTCCCTCCGCAATGCGCGTGCCCACCTTGCGGCAGATCGCACCGATCTTTCGCTCGAGATTACGGACGCCGGCTTCACGAGTATATTCACGGATCAGCTTCCGCAGCGAATCATCCGTGAACGTCACTTCTCCTTCCCGCAGGCTGTTCTCACGAATCTGGCGCGGGATGAGATAGCCTTTGGCAATCGAAATCTTTTCGTTCTCCGTATAGCCCGAAAGGTAAATGATCTCCATGCGGTCGCGCAACGGACCCGGAATGGTTTCCAGTGTGTTGGCTGTGGTGATGAAGAAAACCTGGGATAGATCAAATGCTACCTCAAGGTAGTTATCTCGGAACTCGCTGTTCTGTTCGGGGTCCAGCACTTCGAGCAAGGCCGATGCCGGATCGCCGTGAAAATCAAAGGTCAGCTTGTCGATCTCGTCGAGCATGAAAACTGGGTTCTTGGATTCCACGCGTCGCAGCGCCTGCAAGATTCTTCCTGGCATCGATCCAATATATGTACGGCGGTGACCACGAATTTCGGCTTCATCGCGTACACCGCCCAGGGAGGCACGGATGAACTTGCGATTCATCGCACGCGCAATCGATTGCCCGAGCGATGTTTTGCCAACACCCGGAGGTCCTACAAAGCATAAAATCACACCTTCGCGCTCGCGTCGAATCTTATCCTCGGAGGGCTGTTTGAGCTCATCTTTGCGATCGATACGCAACTTGCGAATGGCAAGGAATTCCAGGATGCGCTCCTTGACATCCTGCAAGCCATAATGGTCCTTATCCAGGATCTCGCGGGCATGGCCAATCTCGAGATTATCTGGTGTGGATTTAGACCACGGCAACGATACAAGCCAGTCCAAGTATGAGCGAATAACGCCATATTCGGCTGCCGCGCTCGGAAGACGTGACAAGCGCTCGAGCTCTCGTCGCGCCTGTTTATCGGCTTCCTCGGGCATTTTGGCTTCTTCGATCTTTTTGCGAAATTCCTCTGCCTCCGCAGCCTGCTCGTCTTTTTCACCCAGTTCCTTTTGGATCGCCTTCATCTGTTCGCGCAGGAAGTATTCCCGTTGGACTTTTTCGATCTCGCCGCGTGCTTCATTCTGGATTTTTTGGCCAAGCTGTAGCACTTCGGCCTCGCGCACAAGCAAGCCGATCAACTTTTTGAGCTTTTCAGCAACCGAATCGATCTCCAGAATCTCTTGCGAATCTTTGATATCCATGCGCTGGAAGTTGGCGATCGTATACGCTGTCTGGAGCGGATCTTCCACAGAGGTGATCGAACCTGCCAGTTCCTCCGGGAAAGAAGGAATCATCTGGGTGATCTGTTGGAATTGATCGCGCGCATTGCGTGCCAGAGCGTCGA
>DATHUN010000238.1:0-6902 GCA_035462205.1 Anaerolineales bacterium | reverse complement strand
GATCCGCAGACAGGCAAACCCGTCAGCGCCGATGATCTCTTTCTGGACTGGGCAGCTACGTTGTACTTGAAGGATGGCAGCATCGGCGATGGACGGTATGTTTATCACAATTATTCCCAAGCGCCACAATACCAATCTCCGGAGGCCATTTCGAACTGCCCGCAATCGTTTAATAGCTGGGTGAATCAATATGGCATTGACTATTACACGATCGACTGTCCCGGTGACCATACTATTCAATTCACCGGTTCCACGCTTGCTAGCCTGTTGCCGGTGAGCCCGCATTCCGGCAGGTATGTCTTTTGGTCGAATCAGGGCAACGAGTCCGATATGATGCTGACGCGGGAGTTTGACTTTACGAATGTGAGCGGCCCCATCGAGCTCAGCTATTGGACCTGGTACGACATCGAAAAAGACTGGGATTATGCTCATCTGGCAGCCTCCACGGATGGGCAAACTTGGGAGCTGCTCAAAACACCTTCGGGCACAGATTACGATCCGTCAGGCGCGTCGTACGGATGGTCCTATACCGGCCAAACGAATGGCTGGATCCAGGAGCAAGTGGACCTCTCCAAGTTCGCGGGGCAAAAGGTGCAGCTCCGCTTTGAATACATCACCGATGCAGAAATCAACGGCGAAGGCTTCCTGCTGGATGACCTGCGTGTCGACGCGATCAACTACTCGACCGATTTCGAAGCAGATGACGGTGGCTGGCAGGCAGACGGGTTTGTGCGCGTCGACAACGTACTCCCGCAGACTTATGGTTTAAGTCTCATCATCACGGGCAACAACACGGCTGTAACCCGCATCCCGTTAAACCCCGACCAGACGGCCTCCATTCCCTTCTCGCTAAAAGATGGGCAAGAGGCTATACTCATCATCACCGGTACCACGCGCTTCACATCTCATGGCGCTGCGTATAAGATTGATATACAATAAATGGTCGCGCCGAGCGCAGTGTTAAGACGTAAGTTGTCGAAACCCGGAGCCGAAGCGCAATCAGCCGATACTCACTACTGAGAGGAGATTGCTTCGGGCTAAAGCCCTCGCAACCCCGCCAAATACAGGCGAGGCAATCACATAAAAACTACTATGGCAACTGCACCGAAATCAGAAATATTACACATGACGGAACTTGCCTCCTATCAGGAGGGATCAGTGGTCAGCCGGCAGATCACCAAAGAAGATGCAGGCAATATCACGCTCTTTGCCTTCGATCAAGGCCAGGAATTAAGTGAGCACACCGCGCCGTTCGATGCCTTCGCCCACGTGCTCGATGGCGAAGTGGAAGTTCGAATTTCAGGTAAGCCGTTCCATCTCAAAACAGGTGACGCGATCATCATGCCGGCAAACGAGCCTCACGCGCTGACCGCAATTACAAAATTCAAAATGCTGTTGACGATGATACGAAAGTAGAAGTGCTCTAAACGAAAACATCCCGCAGCCTCGAGGCTCGCGGGATGTTTTCGTTTACAAGGTATGTAATTTATGCAGTCACCGTTACGGTTCTAATTCTCCTCATCCACAATAAGGACATACTCAGGGGAACCAGCGCGATCACTCCCGCCACAATCGCGATCACGGTGTAATTGGACACTGCAAATAGGATTCCACTTCCCAAGCTTCCTGTGGCGGACGCAAGGCCCACGAGCAGATCGTTCGTCCCTTGCGTACGGGCTCGCTCTGCCGGAGAGAGCTGATCGGCCAGTAAAGCGGACCCACCCACAAAGCAGAAGTTCCAGCCTAATCCCAACAGGAATAAAGAGACCGCCAGAGGCAGAACATTCGGCGATAATGGCGCAGCAATGCAGGCGAGCAGGAGCGTCAAGGAACCGAATAGGATAACGCGTCCGCGCCCCCATTTATCGGAGAGGCGCCCGGAAAGCACTGAGAACGCATACATACCAAACGTGTGCGAGGAGATTACTGCCGAAATATCGCGTAGATTGTGGTTGTGCCCGCGCATGTGCAGGGAGGTAATGACCATCACCGCCACCATGACGACCTGTCCAAGTGCCATGGCAGTGACCGCCATCAGCGCCGCGGGTTGGCGCAGGATTTCCAAAATAGGACGCGTTGCCCCTGTTGCACCTGGCGGAAGCACCTGCGGATGTTGTGCAGCAACCTGTACCCCGAGATCACGCGGGTCAGGGCGCAGACCGGCGAACACGACAATTGCTGCAATCGCAAACAACACAACCGTTGCCAGGTAAGCGCCAGCAAGCTCATCCATGCCAAGCGAGTGTGCAACCGCACCCATGGGTCCCACCAGCAGCGGACCGAAGACCGCGCCAAACGTACCGCCAATCACAACATTGGAAATCGCCGCCCCACGCCGCTCTGGTGGATTGACTTCGGCGGCGGCAAATCGTCCCAGCACCACCGCTGCGTTGGCAATTCCCATCATGACCATACCAAGGAGGAATAGAAGCAACGAAGCAGCGGAAATCGCGTACAACGCCAAACCATTGCCCACCACGCCGATGAGCAGTCCGACCACGATACCGTTGCGTCTGCCGATCCGGTCCATGAGATAGCCCCAGGCCGAAGCAGCAAACGCCCCGCCTACCAGGTACACTGCCGATGGCACGCCTGCGTAGGAGGGACTGCCACCTAATTTTGCACCAAGGATGGAATTGATCGTCGCCGCGGCGATAAAGCCCGCCGAGGCGAGGCTTTGGGCGGCAAACAGCACCCAGGTAATTTTTCGAGCAAGTCTTGTAAAGTCAGTCATTTGTTTCCTCTGGACGTAACGATTATACGACTGACGCGGGTAAAATCGGGCTGGAGAGGACATCATGGACTTCAATACAAAATCTGCTTCCCAGTATTCTTTGCCTGAACTTGTCGAATTTTTGAACCGTGGTTTCGAGGGTTACTTTGTCCCGATCACCTTCAGCGTTGACACTTTTTTGAACATGACTCGCAGGGACGGGATTGACCTGACTATCAGCCGCGTCCTGATCGCAGACAATGAACCCGCAGGGATTGCCTTGCTTGCTCACCGCGGTTGGACCAGCCGTCTCGCCGCCATGGGCATCGCCAGTGAGATGCGCGGTAAAGGAGCTGGATCCTGGTTCATGGAGCAATTGATTGGCGAGGCTTCTGAGCGTGGCGAGCATCAAATGCTTTTGGAAGTGATCGAGCACAATGAAGCAGCCGTCCATCTCTATGAGAAATATGGCTTTGAAGTTGTTCGCCGGTTGATCAGTTTCCTGCGCAAGGATGCGACCGAAGAAGGAATAGGGGACTTGCAGGAAATTGATATCCGCCAGGCTGCGAGTCTTGTCTCACAATATGGATTACCAAATTTACCCTGGCAGTGCTCTGCGGAGAACCTTGCCCAATTCAATCCACCGGCGCGTGCCTATAAAAATGAACAAGCATATATCGTGATCACAAATCCCGAGGTGAACGATGTTGCGATCTGGTCTTTATTGGTGAATCCACAGGCACGTGGAAACGGTTTGGGTGTACAAACGTTGAAGGCGGTGATCGCACAACATCCCGGCAAGACCTGGCATGTCCCGGCGATCCTGCCGGAAGAGTTAGGAAAAGTTTTTGAGCGAGCAGGGTTTGGGAGGGAGGATTTGTCTCAGTGGCAGATGAGTTTAACGCTTTCGTGAAGAAATACTTTTGTCACACTTTTGTTTTATGAGCATAAATCATTCAGAGATATAATCCTGACATTCGCTTCAGGAGAATTAACGGATGCCGTCTGCCCTAAATCCCACCTCGGTTCGAAAGACCATCGGAGTCTTTGCATCACAAGTGGGGCGCGCCTGGGGGACGGAGTTTCTGGCCGGCATCACAGCTGCAGCCGAAGCAAACAATGTGAATGTGGTCCATTTCATTGGGGGAACGCTACGACCCATCCAGTCTCCAGATAACAAGATTTCATTCGGCTTATACGACCTTGCCAAGCCTGATCAGTTCGATGGCATGATTCTGACCGCCGACGTCGGTTATGGCTCGAGCGCATCTGATCTCAAACAATTCCGCGATGTGTACGGCGATCTCCCAATCGTGACCCAATCGCTTGAGGTGCCCGGTGCCGCCATGTTTCTGCCCAACAACATCGACGGCATGCGCGCAGTAGTGCGTCATCTCATCGAGGAGCATGGATATAAGCGCATTGCCTTCATCCGCGGCATTTACGGACAGTTGGATGCCGAGCAGCGTTTTCAGGCATACAAAGCTGAATTGAGTGCCCACGATCTGTACTTTGACGAGAACCTGGTGATCCATGGTGATTACACAAGTGAAAGTGGAAGAGAGGCGATCCAGATATTATTGGAGGACCGCTCTCGGCGCTTCCAGGCGATCGTCGCCGCGAATGACCGCATGGCATTCGGCGCGTTGGAGGCGCTTCAACAGCGCGGCATCCATGTCCCGGATGATGTGGCGGTCACCGGCTTCGACGATCTGCGCGAAGCCCAGGCAATCGGTGTCCCATTGACCACCGTGCGCCAATCCTTTTACCTTTCCGGCAAGCAGGCATTCGAGACACTGATGAAGTGCATCGAGGGCAGCACAGTGCCCACGACGACCCTCATGCCAGCGCAACTTCTCGTGCGTTGGTCGTGCGGATGCATGCCCGAGAATGTGCGTCAGGCGGCAGTTGCAACGCGTGAAATCTCCAAAACAGGGAAGTTGGAAAACAAACGCGAAGCTGCCCTGCGCGCCCTGTTGAATTCAGCCGGCATCACAGAACAAGACCCGGCGCTGCTGCCATACAAGAATGTATTCGGGCGCGCCTGGGATGGATTCCTGCTGGCACTCGGCGACAAGATCAGCAGTGATGAGTTCCTCAAAACGATCAACGCCATGATCGAGTTGATGCAAAAAAATAACCTGCCCCCCACCGCCTGGCATAACGTCATCTCGGTCATGCGACGGTACGCGCTCGGCGGAATCACGAACCACATCGTCATGTTGAAGGCAGAGAATTTATTCCAGCAGGCGCGATTATTGGCCGGCGAACTCTCACAGCGCTCACAAGCCTATCGCCGGCTGGTGCTCGAGCAACAGGAAAGCGTGCTGCAGGGATTCAGTTTTTCGATGGCGCCTGCCATGACTCTCGAGGAGATCGGCAACGCCATCTCCGAACACTTCCCGAACATGGGCATCGAACGCTGGTACGTAATGTACTACAGTGATATGAAAGCGCCACAGCCCCTCTCATCTCCACTACCGGAAAATTACAATCTACTCTTCCAGTACGAAGCCTCGAAGTTTGAGATTCCCGTCAAGCGCGCTTCCAAAGGGACCGGCCAGCTCATCCCACGCGGCAAGACGCCACAGGAGCATCGCTATACGGCCGTCGTGATGCCACTCTCGTTGGCGCAGAATCGCTTCGGTTTCATGTGGGCAGAAATGGGTCCGCGTGACTGGGAAATTTACGTCCGCATTCGTAATTTGGTCAGCAGTGCATTATTGCGCACCATGCTCGTCCAGCAAAAAGAGCAGGCACAGCAGGAAGTGGAGCGCTTGCTCGCCGAAGCCCAGGAACGCGCCGCCGAGCTAGCCGTTGCCAAAGAGTGGGCCGAACGAACAGCAGCCGAAAATGCCAAGTTATTTTCCAGCGAACAATCGCGCCGCGCGGCCGCTGAAGCTCTGGCAAAATCTTCCCGCCAGCTTTCGTCGCTATCCGCGGTCGAAGAGGTACCACAGCAAATCGTGGCGCAGCTATCCCAGCTTGTCCACAATAATCGCTGTGCTCTTTTCATCGAAGATGTGAATGGGATTCCACGCCTGCAAGCGCATATGGGATTCCCTGAGAATGTGCCGATGGACGATTTAAAGTACACCGTGCGCAACACCAATATCTATCATGCGATTGCCAAGCAGGCCGAGCATATCATCATCGGTGACGTCAAGAATATGCAGACCTGGAGTCAACCTGATTGGCTCCCGGAAGATCGCTCATGGCTGGGCATCCCGATCTTCTTCAAGAACAAGGTTACCGGGATGCTGACTCTCAGTCGCAGCGCGCCCGCTTCGTTCAATCAGGACGATGTTCTGCTTGCCAGCACGTTTGCCATCCAGGCATCCATCGCCCTGGAGAATGCGCGCCTATACGACGATCTCAATCGCTTCAACCAAATGATGGAGCGCATGGTCGAGCAACGTGTAGACGAGTTAAGCAACGCCCATAACACGCTCAAAAAACTGGATAAGAACAAGAGCGATTTCATCAATGTCGCTGCGCATGAACTGCGGACTCCTTTGACTGTGATCAAAGGCTATATGGGTATGTTGAAGTCCTCACCTGCCATGCAAGACAACCCCACCAACGTGATGGCAATCGACGGCGTAGCACAGGGAACCGAACGCCTGCACCAGATTGTCAACAGCATGTTGGACGTGGTGCGACTCGAAAATCAGGTGGTTACTCCTCACTTGGAAACGATCGCCATTGGACCCATCCTGCGCATGATTCAAAAGGATTACGCCAGCGACCTCGAAGAACGTAAGATCAAGTTTGAAATCGATCCAGCGATCAATTCGGTACCGTACCTGCTGGCAGATTCCGAACTCCTGCAAAAGGCACTCGATAACGTTATTGTCAATGCCATCAAGTTCACACCCGACGGCGGCTCGATCCATATCAGTGCGCAGCCCGTCGAAGTCGATGGCACGGGTCAATTCTGCGAGATCCGCGTCCGTGACACGGGTATCGGCATTGACCCGTCCAATCACAAGATCGTTTTTGAAAAGCTTTACCAGTTAGGCAAGGTGGAACTGCATTCGTCCGGGCGGACTAAATTCAAAGGCGGCGGACCAGGACTCGGGCTCGCCATCGCGGCGGGAATTGTCAAAGCACATCGTGGGAAAATCTGGGTCGAGAGTCCCGGTTATGATGAAGAGAAATTACCCGGCAGCACGTTTATCATCCAAAT
>DATHUN010000237.1:0-8357 GCA_035462205.1 Anaerolineales bacterium | reverse complement strand
CTTTATGAGCACACCGCAGCGAGAAAATTGCTTCGGGGAAAAAACCCCTCGCAATGACAGACCATATATTCGCAGTAAAAGGCGTGGCGCAATGCGCCACGCCATTTTCAGCCGCAAAAGTTTATCATGGCATGCCGGTATTGTCTAGAAAAACAATTTATTTTCCCAATACGGCTTTTCGCAAATTAATCTCGAATGGAGGATAAACAACTCCATTCTCGGTGACGATGCCTGTGATCAAACGGTTCGGTGTGACGTCGAACGCGATATTGCGCGCTTCGGCTTCGATCGGCGCGACCCGTTCGCCGTGGAATTCCAGTCCCAAGACTTCTTCGGGATCGCGCTCTTCGATCGGAATCAAATCGCCATGCGCGAGCGATAGATCCACGGTCGAGGTAGGAACAACTGCATAGGCAGGCACGCCATTATCATGCGCGGCAAGCGACAGCATGTAAGTGCCGATTTTGTTTGCCACGTCCCCGTTCTCCGCCACCCGGTCCGCGCCGAAAAAAACTTTCTGCGCTTTGCCCGCTTTTAGAAAATAACCGGACATGTTATCGCTGATGATCTCATACGGAATTCCGTATTGTTCCAGCTCCCAAGCCGTGAGACGCGCACCCTGCAAACGCGGACGAGTTTCATCCACGAGGACATGAATCTTCTTGCCTTGCTCGTGGGCAGTACGAATGACTCCGAGAGCAGTTCCCCAATCCACAGTTGCCAGTGCACCGGTGTTGCAGTGATGGATGATCGTGTCACCGTCATGAATGAGTGCCGCGCCGTATTCTGCCATACGTTTATTGATTTCCACATCTTCGTCGGCGATGCGCTGGGCTTCGGTCAACACCAGTTGACGTAGCTCATCGGCATTTCCCTCTTCTGAGTTCTCGATCGTTTTCATGATGCGATCCAGTGCCCAAGCCAGATTCACTGCTGTCGGACGTGCAGCTTTCAAAGTATTGGAAGCAACTTGGTAATCGGCAAGCAAATCGCGTGAGGAAGTGGATGTCGATTCAAAACCTGCCAATGCCAGACCGAATGCCGCGGCGGCCCCGATCGCCGGTGCGCCACGCACGACCATATCCGTGATCGCTCTCGCTACCGACTTATGGTCGGAGTACGTAACGACTTCAAAACGACCCGGCAGATTGCGCTGGTCAATCATTCTTAACTGGTTGTTTTCCCAAAATACGGTTCGCATGAAAATATTTTACCCGCAAACACGGCGCACATTGAATTTATTTTACAAATCCTTCAAATCATGCAATAATTCCATACCGCACCAGATACCAAGAAGAACATATGTCTCCTAAACTTCTTATTAACATTCTCGGCTGGACTGGCTCGTTACTGTATCTACTGGCATATGCTTTGGTTTCGATGAAGAGAGCTGAGGGCGATTCTATTTTGTATCAAGGCATGAACATTGTCGCAGGTGGTTTGCTAGTGATTTATACTCTTTGTCTCGGGGCTTACGCTACGACTGGGCTCAATGCTGTCTGGGTTGCCATTGGTTTCTTTACCTTGGTTCGCAAATGGCTTATACGAAGTTAATTCCACGCCATACCAAGGATGCGCACGTGGAAGAGATATCACGCGTATCATCACATTATCTTTTATCTATTCCCGCTGGCAAAGCCAACCAATATCGCCTCGCGCAACTTGATGATTACGCGAAGCTCAGTAGGGAACATTTCCCCCTCTGGTTCCCAGCCAGTCTCGGCCTAACGGCTCGAGTTTCCAGCAATTCCATTCCGGGCACCTGGGGATTTGGACTATGGAACGATCCGTTTGGATTATCTCTTGGGTTTGGTGGAAGCCCGTTTCGATTACCGGCTCTACCGAATGCAGCTTGGTTTTTTGGCGCATCAGAGGAGAGTTACTTGTCCTTCAAAAGTCCTTCTTCTTTATCTGCGCCACAAACAAGCGGTCGATCCTCAGTGCGCGAGGTAGCCGCGAATGGCTTCCTTGCCCAATCCTTTCGTGCACCCAAGTTTCACCCGTCTTTGATTCTTGCCGGGCTGGCGCTCCCCTTTTCACGAAAAATGACCCGTCGAATCTTGGGAAATATGATTGATGAGGATGCAAACAACCTGCGTAGCAATGAGCAGCTGCTCATCCCCACGGAATGGCACAAATATAAAATCGATTGGCGCGAGAAGGGAGTCGCGTTCGAAGTGGATGAGGCAGTCGTATTTAAGTCGGCGGTAAGTCCGCATGCGCCGCTGGGAGTCGTCATCTGGATCGATAATCAATACGCCGCATTTACCCCCGAAGGGAAAATCGGGTTCGGAGTTCTAGAAAACCCCGAACCCGCATGGTTGGAAGTGAAGGATATACAAATTACATTGGCGGCCAATAGCGGTCGATCAAATTCGCCGTAAAGGGAATCACGTGCAGTAATGTATCCACGATCAGACCAAGGATTAGCCATCCACCAAACTGCCGGTTGTGGAAGAAGGTCACCGCAGAGAACCAGGTGGGCCAGGCAGGATAGCCTTGCGGGGGCTGCTTGGGTCGCGGATTATTGAGCATCTTAACCGCATCGAGGGCATATTTGAACGCCAGGAAGACAATTAACATCACCGGTGTGAAGTAGCGCGGTACAAAGACCAGGTAGGCAATGACTGCATAAATCAGGAGGAGAGCGATTTGATCGACGCGGCGGGCGAAGGACTCCCCTACGCGGACAGGAAAAGTGCCGACGCCGCGCGCTTTGTCGTCATCGTGCTTGTCAATATGCTTTCCAATATTGATGCTGGCAACGCCGAGTCCATAAGGAATGCCCGCCAGAACAACATTCCAGATATTGCTGATGTCACCGCCTTTGATCAGCGACATGGTGAGATAAACGCCACCAATCATAATTGGACCCCAAATGAGGAAGATCGCCAGTTCGCCAAGTCCCCAATATTTGAATGGATAGGTATAAGCGAGCAATACGACTGCGCCCAACAAGAATAGGCCAATCACCAGCGGATGGAAGTGGGTGTAGAACAGGGCATAGACTCCCGCCAGCGTTGCCAGGATACCGCTGACTACGAACCAGCGGATTTGCTGCGGCTTGGTAAAGAATCCCTGCGCGAGCGGATGGACACCATATTGGGTGCGGAAGTAGTTATCCTTATCCAGACCGCGCGAATAATCGGTATAGTCATTGAGGATGTTATTGGTGCCATGAGCAATGAAAAGCCCGAGCGTCAGGACGAGGAAGGGAATCCAGGAAAAATTGCCGTCCCGCCAGGCAAGCAATCCTGCAATCACGCAGGAATACACGGTGACCAGTGTCACTGCCGAGCGGGTGGCGATCAACCACTTGGATACGACATCGAGTGAGTCCCACTCTTTCTTGTCTTCCATCTTGATCAGTTGCCACGAGGCTTTACGCCACATTGGGAAATTAATTCGCATTTCTCTCTCCTTGGTATAAAAAGAATCTTTCAAAAAGAGGACATTGGGATTATACTAGTGTTTGTGAAATCGGATACAATTGGTCTGGTATCACGGGTTGATACAATTGATCAATTCAAGAAATTGGAGAGAGGTTCAGATGGCTGCAAGTGTGCAAGTGTATATTCCCGCGCTGATTCGAAATATTCCTATCTCAAAGTACATTGCCAACTCGCATTGTTGGGAGAACTGGCAATGACAAAATTGAGTTACAGCACCTTTGGATTGACTCGGCTTAGCTTTTTGGATGCAATCGATGTAGTAGACAAGGCCGGTTATCCGGGCATCGAAGTCTCATTTCACCGCGATCAATTCAATCCATTCGAAATCACAGACGAGTATCTTGCCACGATCAAAAAGCGCTTTGAAGCGACCCGGGTCAAACCCGCCTGTGTGGCAACTGCCTCGCATTTCTTTACTCCTTCCCGTCCTCATGAGCCATCGCTGATGTCGATCGAAACCGCTGGACGCAAACGCCGAATCAACCTGGTGAAAAGAGGCATCGATGTTGCCAGAAAACTGGGCGTAAACTTGGTCACATTTGGAAGCGGCTTTATCAGGGATGATCATGTGACGAATCCGACCGTAGACCCGAATGAGTTGCTGGTGGATAGCATCCATCAGTGCCTGAGAGAGCTTCGATCCGACGAGGACATCACGCTGCTGATCGAGCCAGAACCCGGAATGTTCATCGAAACATTGGATCAGGGCATCCGGCTGGTCAACGAAGTGGATTCACCGAAATTCAAGCTACATCTGGATTTGTGCCACAATTATTGCTCTGAAAAAGATTATATTGGTGCGCTCGCTCTCGCGGCACCTCACGCCCGGTATTTGCACGTATCGGATGCCAGGGAAGGCTGTAATCTCAAAATCATCAAGATGTCTGAACACATGGAAATCGACCTGGATTTTGCATCTTATTTGGTGTATTTTCCTGAGAACGCCGATTTTCTGCTGCTCGATCGGTGCAACCCGATCTATTTTTATGATGAAAAGCCCGGTGGCCAACAAAAGAGAGTAGTAGAAGACTTGGCAGGTTCCATGAATATCACAGCTCCGGTTGCCTATGTAGATTACAACAGTTTATACGCAGGCGCGACTCCGCTTGAACCAGAAGTATTCACGTATTTGATCTCGGTCCCGGGGTTGAGTTTTGATGTACTGGAACGGGCAAGACCGATCGTCGTTTATTTGAGGAGTACGAAAAATTCAGAAGGCAAATTACTAATGGACAAGATGGTAGCCAATACACTAACAGGCATTGTCCATTTTCACGAGATCCCGGGGGAAGGAACGCTTGACTTCGAGGCAAGCTTCAAGGCACTCAACGACCATGGTTTCACAGGGTATGCGTCCGTTGAGCTGTATCATCATGTGGCCTCGTGGGAAAAAGCCCTGTCAGATAGTTTCGATCATTTATCCCGCTATGTGGATGTAAACGAATCAGATTCAGGAGTTAAACATGTTAGATCTTGAGCAACTGGGCTGGGACGCAAACACGATTGGAGAACTCGATCACCAGAAATTGAAAGCTCCGCATGTAAAATTGCGTGCCCTTAATACAGGAGAAAATGGCGACGGTGTTTTCTCCGTTGACCTGCGCATCAATCGGCCGAACACGGAATATCTATCAACGACGGAACTGCATTCCTTTGAGCATTTTTTGCTCGCCGGTTTCCGAAAATACATGCCACGAAACTTTATCAGTGTAGCTCCGATGGGATGCCAGACAGGTTTTTACCTGATTCTGCTCAATGAAGGGAATGCCGAAAAGATCTGCAATGTGTACGAGTCCATTTTGAATGATATTTTAGAGGCAACGGAAGTGCCCTATGCAAATATCAGGGATTGTGGACATTTCGAAAATCACAACCTGGAGCTGGCGAAGGACGTGGCAAGGAAATTATTGGATTCGAAATCGGAGTGGCGAAAGGTAATATGACGAACGGAAAACAGAGTTGGCAGGTATCACATCAGCGGAGCATCCAATATGAAGTTGTGAACTGCGAGAATATTTTCGATCTACGGAATGAGGCGTTATTATCCGCAGGCAGGAAGGAAAACGCACGCAGATTTGTCATCGTGGATGCAAACGTTGATCAGTATTTCTCGCAAGCAATGAGAGAATACTTTCACTTTCATAAAATCGATGCCAACATTTTTGTATTTCCATCGGGGGAGGAAAACAAATCTGTGGATAGTTATCTGCATATCCTGAGCAAACTGGATGCCTTCCCGATCAATCGCAGAGATGAACCGATCATCGCCATTGGGGGTGGCGTCCTGACCGATATTGCAGGGTTTGTGGCCAGTAGTTATCGGCGCGGCGTACCACATATCAAGGTACCGACAACCCTGATGGGATATGTCGACGCCTCAGTAGGCGTCAAAACCGGGATTAATTTCAACGGCCACAAAAATCGACTGGGATCATTCGAACCTCCGAAAAAGGTCTTTTTGGATAGGGAATTTCTAAAGACCCTGCCAAAACGTCATCTCTTGAACGGCACGTGTGAAATGATCAAGCTGGCGGTCATTAAGGACATTACGCTGTTTGAGCTGCTTGAATTGCACGGTCGCGCCTGCATTGAATCAAGGTTTCAGAATAAGATGGGCCGGCTGATTTTAGATCGCTCGGTCACTGGAATGCTGGAGGAATTACAGCCGAATCTCTTTGAAGACGATCTGGCACGCAAAGTAGATTTTGGTCATACCTTTAGTTACGGACTTGAGACCAATCATGAAGCGCAATTGCTACATGGGGAGGCAGTTCTCATCGATATTTTAGTATCGTCCATCATCGCCAATTCCAGAAGCTTGTTATCCGAACGGGAATTGAACAGGGTATTTGGTCTCGTTACGACACTCGGCATTGAGCTGAAAGACAATCTCGTCACGCCGGATCTATTATGGAATACTCTGGAGGAACGTATCTATCATAGAAATGGACTGCAAAGAGTTCCATTACCGAAAGGTTTAGGGCAGTGTGCTTTTATCAATGACATACAATTCAAGGAAATCCAATTCGCGTGTACTACTCTTAGAGAATGGAAAATAAATCATGAGCCAGCTTACGAATTCTGATATAGAAGAAATAAAAAAGTTTGATGATGTAGCTCAGATCTGGTGGGACCCCAAAGGCGAGATGGGGACACTGCATACCATCAATCCATTACGAATGAAATTCATTACTGATGTCATGGATCTTTCTGGGCGAAAAGTATTGGATGTAGGTTGTGGCGGCGGCATTCTGACCGAGGCACTGGCGAGATACGGTGCGCAGGCAACCGGCATTGACCTTTCCAAGGAATCCATTGCAGCGGCAAAGATCCACGCAAATCAACAGGGATTGAACATCGATTATCGATATGAGAATATTGAAGAAACAGCGTCCAAACACGCCGGGGAATTCGATGCGATCACCTGTATGGAAATGCTCGAGCACGTCCCGGAACCGGGCAAGATCATCGCCGCCTGTTCGCGGTTATTGAAACCAGGCGGACATGCCTTTTTTTCCACGATCAACCGCACACCAAAGGCCTTTATATTTGTGATCTTTGGCGGTGAATATATCCTGCGTTTGTTGCCGAGAGGCACGCACACGTATAAAAAACTAATTCGGCCGGTCGAGTTGAAACAATGGGCACAGGCAAGCGGCTTGGAGTTCCGCCGTCTTGCCAGTTTGATCTATAATCCATTCACCGGCAAATTCAAGGTTGTCGATAAAGAAGATAGCAACTATTTTGCTCATTTCGTAAAGCGGTAATCGACAGGCAAGGAACTCATGAAGCGTTTTTTCGCATTATCAAGAACCTCACACGGTGTGCTGGATCTGGCGACCCCTGCGTTTTGTGCGCTTCTGTGGGGAGGTCGCTTCCCCGACTGGAGCGTGATCGCGCTGTCAATATTCACGGCGTTTGCAGCGTATACCGCCATTTATGCACTCAATGATCTCGTCGGCCTGGCCGTGGACAGAGAGAAATTTACCAGAAACGAGTTGAACACAGGATACTCGGTGGAGGCATCCGAATTGCGCTACCCGCTGGCTCGAAACATTTTGAGCTTCAAGAGCGGCCTCCTCTGGATGGTATTGTGGTTCATTCTGGCACTCGCAGGTTCCTACGTGCTGAATCCGGTCATTGTCATCATCCTTATTGCAGCCAGCATTTTAGAAATCATTTATTGTTTGCTGCTCAAGGTCACATATTTAAGAACGTTTGTAAGCGGGTTTGTCAAGGCAAGTGGTCCTATTGCGGCGGTTTTTGTCGTGGATCCCAGCCCATCATTGTGGTCATTGTTTATTTTGCTGATCTGGATATTTTTCTGGGAGATCGGAGGGCAAAACATTCCGGCTGACTGGAACGATACGGCTGAAGATATGGATATCCATGCAAAAACCATCCCCATTCATTTTGGCGCAGAGAAGGCAGGACTTATCGTCATCGCGACCCTGATCATCACGGTGATTGCAAGTGCCTTTCTACCGCTGGTTTCTCCAGCACCTCTCGGACCACTATATATCCTGGCAAGCCTGATCATTGGCTTTGTGCTTCTGCTACAACCAAGCTTTCAACTCAACAAGAACAGAGACGGCCGTCATGCGGCAAAGCTGTTCGACAAAGCCAGTTATTATCCGGTGGCGCAATTTGCACTTATCTCTATCATTTTGGTTATCACCACAGTGATCAGCTAACGATTGCTGGAAACTCACTAATATAAAAAGGAGCAGGCGATGTGCCTGCTCCTTTTGCGTCACGATCTCTATCCCCAGAAGTTTTTTATAAGTTCGGATGTGACTGGAATTACCCGAAGCAAAACGTCAATCAACAAGCCGACCATGAATAGAGAGCCAAACTTTCGGTTGTTGACGAAGGCATAGCCCACGAAATACAGGGGCCATCCGA
>DATHUN010000236.1:0-4211 GCA_035462205.1 Anaerolineales bacterium | reverse complement strand
CGACCAAGCAACGTTACTCGTTCACATTCACGATGACTCAGCCGACGCAGTTTCTCTCTCAGGTCTCCTTCCAGTTAGGCGACCCGAGTGCCACGCTCAAGCCCGGAGTGTATCTGGATAATATTGCACTCTACGATCTGACCGGTGGGTCTGTTCCAATACCGACAGCGATGCCCACACCCAGCGTCAGCTACAACACACTGGTCTGGAGCGACGAGTTCAATGGTACCTCCGTGGACACGTCCAACTGGACGTTCGAAACGGGAATTGGTATGAATGGCTGGGGTAACCAGGAGCTGGAATATTATCGCAGTCAGAATGCAACCGTTTCGGGCGGCATGCTGCTCATCCAAGCCAAGAAGGAAAACTATCGCGGCTCCAGTTACACCTCCACCCGGATGAAGTCCCAGGGCAAACGCGAGTTCCAATACGGACGCTTCGAAGCCCGTGTAAAGCTCCCTTATGGACAGGGCATCTGGCCGGCGTTCTGGACGTTGGGCTACGATATTGACACGGTTAGCTGGCCTGCCTCTGGGGAGATTGACATCCTCGAGATGGTCGGCGGCGGATCGGGCGGCGACTCGAGTGAGATGCGCGACGACTCGATCGTCAGCTCGGTTCACTATAAACAAGTGGATGGATCGCACATGAACAAAGGCAACGTCAACACACTGCCGACAGGGATCTTTAACGGTGGCTTCCATACTGTCAGCATGGTCTGGGATGCCAATTACATCTACTTCTTCTTGGATGGCGTGCAATACGGCGCGCAGGAGATCACCTCCGCCGATCGTTACGACGAGTTCCACAAGAGGCATTTCATCCTGCTGAACCTGGCCGTTGGTGGCGTCTGGCCCGGTTACCCAGATCAATATACAACCTTCCCGCAGAATTACTCTATTGATTATGTGAGGGTCTATCAGTAAAAGATTTTGAACTTGGACTGATCCTGTTTCCATCCTTCCCCCATTCGAAAATTACGAATGGGGGTACACTTTAATACAAGAAGTAAATCCACGCATCAGTGGTCTTGAAAGGATTCTTTATCCGTTGCCAAGTTCTACAGTTTATAACGTACTGGAAGCATGTCGAGCGAAGGGCTGTCCTATTTGCCGGTTGGAACAGCAGGGCGTGGAACGTTATCTGGATCAGCAGTTCTACGAGAATGTCAACTCGCCGAAATGGCGCGAGCACTTACGTGGCAGTCTCGGGTTCTGTCACGAACATGCCTGGCTGGGCGTGGACCAGCGCCTGGGCGATGCGCTGGGATATTCCATCATTTATCGCGATCTTGTGAACTCGGTATTGAAGCAATTGGAAACAGCGCCGGCGCGTAACAAGAGCGGGAAGATTCAGGATACTCTTGCGCCGCGCAAGCATTGTCCCGTCTGTGAGCAGCGCGACCATATCACGCACACGTATCTGAAGGTGTTGGCAGAAGAACTGAAGACCCCGGAAATGATTTCCGCCTTACAGCAGTCGGACGGCCTGTGTCTGCCGCATCTGCGGATGGCGTTGGCACAGGTCCGGGATGAGACCGCCCGCGGCCAGCTCATCCAAATTCACCGCCAAAAATTAGAGGGATTGCGCGCCGAACTCGACGAGTTCATCCGCAAAAACGATTATCAGGCGGCACAAGAGGGATTTGGCAGTGAAGGCGACGCCTGGCTGCGCTCCATTGGTATGATCGTAGGCAAAAGGAGGGGACGCTAGGGAAAACCGTCTATCGGTTCTCAGCACCTCTTTTATGCGGGCTGGCAAGGGTAACTGCCACGGACCTGCAACGGGTTGTAGCCTGTTTTTCGGGGATTTCGCTTACATTTCCCATAACTGAACGGTTTTTTCTTCGTTTGATTTTACAGCAACCGGAATCGTTTGCTCTTGATCCCCGGTCTCAAAAATAGTCAATCCATCCAAGGAGGCACCATGCCAAGTAAAACCAAACGTATGACGAAAACTGAATTTATCGAGGCGATCGCCAACGAGAGCGGACTGGAACGAAAACAGGTCAATGCTGTTCTGGAAAGCTTGACAGGCGTCATTTATAAAGAGCTCAAGGCGCAACACGAAGTTGTAATCCCGGGCTTGGTGAAATTGACCACCGTCCGAAAGGAAGCTGTACCTGCTCGTGAGGGGATCAATCCCTTCACCAAAGAGAAGACCATGTTCAAAGCCAGACCAGCGCGCACGGTGATCAAGCCTCGTCCGCTTAAGGCGCTTAAAGACGCCATCTGACGTTCCCATTTAAAAACATTGGCCCCGCACTGCGGGGTCTTTGTGTATTGTCCAGATTTTGATCACGACGAAAATAGCGTCAGAGTAAGGGATTTTCCGTATTGAGTATCTTATACACCTACCATATAGTTCAGCAATCTTAAGGCAGCTTAACTAATTCAGAAGAATAGACATTGTTGATGGCGCAGCATCAACGACCAGCCGGGGGAAATTCAATTTCTAGCCATGCGCAGATTCACTGTAGATCACAAAACATAGGGCGTACCTTCTGTATAAATGAGTCTCTTTCGTTCGGACGAGGCCCTTATCACGATCAATCGAAGTCATGGCGATGAGTCCGCGGATTGAAATTCAAATGAAATCTAAAGTAATTTATGTATTCCTGGTGATCGCAATCGGATTCCTACTTATAGGCTGTAGCGCGGGCGCGGACACCGTAAATGGCGTACCGGAACCGCGCCTTGCTTCTGCCAGCGTGGTCGCCTCCGGCCGCAACCTGCTTGCAAATTACGGCTGTGGCTCCTGCCATACGATCCCCGGTGTCCCAGGGGCAAACTCAATGGCAGGGCCTCCGCTCAATCGTTTTTACGAACGCAGTTACGTCGCAGGACGTCTGCCGAACACTTGGGACAATCTCGCCAAGTTTATTCAACACCCACAAGAAATTGACCCCGGCAATGCTATGCCGGATTTGGGCGTTTCGAATGACGAAGCGTATGACATGGCGGCCTATCTATACCATCAGTTAAATTTAAGAGATTTGATTCTCCGGTAGAGAGGAAATGTTTATGGTGAAGAAGCACTTGTGTTGGTCCCTTATCTTGGTTTTTATCCTTTTACTTACAAGTGCTTGTGCTGGCGCACAAATCAGTCCTTCTACCTATCCATCCACGCTGGAGCCCCATGGGCCCGCGGCGGCGCGTATCGCCGAACTGTGGTGGGTCATGCTGGCGCTTGGCACAGCCGTCTGGTTGGTTGTCGTGGGATTGATGTTTGCCGCGTTGTTGCGCCGTCGCCGCGGCACGAGCGCCACGGATCCCGATAGTGTCGGTGGCGAGACCGGCCGCAACTGGCCGATCTTTGGCGGCATTGTCGTGCCTTTGATCCTCATTGGCGTTACTTTCGGCTACAGCATTTATACGCTGGCAGCGATCGAGAATCCGATTGAGAAACCTCCCATCGAAATACAGGTCATTGGCCGGCGCTGGTGGTGGGAAGTCAAATATCCAGACCATAGTGTGATTACAGCGAATGAAATCCATCTGCCTGTGGGCGTGGCTGCGCAGGTGAAATTACAAACCGCGGATGTCATCCACAGTTTTTGGATTCCCGAGCTCCACGGAAAAATGGATTTGATTCCCACCCGTATCAATCACATTACTCTCCAAGCGGACAAGGTTGGTATCTATCGCGGCGAGTGTGCGGAATTCTGCGGTCTGCAGCACGCTCACATGGGGTTTATGGTCGTGGTGGAAAGCCAGGCTGACTACGATAAATGGATCAAGGCGCAACAACAGGCGGCCGCCGCACCCACAGATGTAGCTGCCCAACGTGGAGAACAGGTCTTTCTGTCGGTAGGCTGCGTGTTCTGTCATCACGTGCGCGGGCTGGAAGAACAGGAGAAAGAGATCGATCGTAGCAGCGTGGACCTCGGACCCGACCTCACCCATCTTGATAGCCGCCTGACCATCGCCGGGGCAAGCCTGGCGCAGAACCGCGGCAACCTGGCTGGCTGGATCGTCGACGCCCAGCACGTCAAACCGGGCGCCTTGATGCCGAACATGAACAACATGACTTCGGAAGATCTGCAAAGTTTGATCGCTTATTTAGAATCTTTACACTAAGAGAGAAGAAGCTGTGGCAAACAAAAAGACTTCAACTCGACGAACGACCGGCAAGAACACGCCGAAAAAAATTCCTACCAAGAGAACGACAACATCAAAAGACGTTCCGCCAGAAGATGTCGTCGGCGTTCC
>DATHUN010000235.1:0-2109 GCA_035462205.1 Anaerolineales bacterium | reverse complement strand
GATTATTACACCGAGCCATTGCAAAGCACGGAAGTAACGGTGTTATCTGAATCTGCTCATGAAATTGTGCTCGGCGCAGAAAAGAAATGGGGAGAATTACAGGTAACAACACAAGTCATGGGCTTTCGCAAACGTCGCTGGTATACGCATGAAAATTTGGGGGAAGAGCCGTTGGATTTACCGCCAACCGATCTGCAAACGACCGGCTATTGGGTTTCCCTCTCGGAAGAGACGGTGACGCGTCTGCGCGAAGCGGGCGTCTGGACCAATGACCCGAACAACTACGGCCCCGATTGGATACGCATCCGCGACCGGGTGCGGGCGCGCGATAAATATACATGTCAGGTCTGTGGTGCAGTGGAAACCAATCGCCAGCACGACGTGCATCATAAGATTCCTTTCCGTACCTTCCCCTCCTATGTAGAAGCAAACCGCCTCGATAACCTGACTACTCTTTGTCCGTCCTGTCATCACAAAGTGGAGCAAAACGTCCGCATGAAAAGCGGACTCTCCGGGCTTGCCTATGTGCTCGGCAACCTGGCACCATTATTTCTGATGTGCGATGCAGGGGATTTGGGAACGCATGTCGAACCCGTGGAAAATAAAACGTTTGGTCAGCCTACAGTGGTGCTCTATGACGCAGTCCCAGCCGGGATCGGATTCAGCGAAAAGCTTTTCGAGATGCACGACGAGCTGCTCGCCCGCGCCCTCGAGTTGGTGAGTGAATGCCTCTGTGCGGATGGCTGTCCCTCCTGCGTGGGACCGGGCGGGGAAAATGGCTTCGGCGGCAAAGGAGAGGCGCTGGAGATCCTGAAAGAACTCACACAAGCCAAATCGTTGCTCGACTAAGTCGATTTGTTGATCTTATGCACAGCGATAATTCTATAGGGTCCGGGTTCGGCTTTCTTTCCACTTAATGACTCGGTGATTTGGATCGCCGCATCAAAATCATCCAGCAAACAGTATTGGTTGACCTGTACTTCCCGGCATAACCAATTACAAGATAATGGAGAGCATTCGTGGGAAGTCCCCATGGAATAAGTAACGATATCAAATCCCAGAAATTCTTTTTGCGATGGCATGCTGACTTGATATCCAAAGGCTTCCTCTCCCTGGATTTCCTGCCAAGCCTGTTCCTCTTCATCGAATTCGTTTTCATACAATTCGTAAAAAAGCAACTCTAATTCCTCAGATATCTTTTCCTCCGTAAGGATACCGTCCATATCCTCTGGACGATTAAAGAACCAGTATTTGTTATGTTTCCAATATGGGATGTAATTTGTAAAGTCCTTCGAGATGCAGTTGCTTACGGCGTACACTTTGGTCACATTCTGACAGTTCAGCCAATCTGGCAGAATAATTCGTTTGTACATGTAACCGGCTGGAATCATGGTTTTGTCTCTTCTAGCAGATGCGAATATCTGGATAGCAGCAAAATCAGCAGCGTAATCGCAATGAGATCAACAATCAGTACGACAGGGGCTATACCTAAGAATAATATACCTTGAATTTGATCTCCATTCTGCCCAAAAAGAGTTGCATTGCTCACAAGCAAAACAATCAGAACCGGAAGTGGAAGCAGCCACGAACCGGTGAATACGCGTGTGCGATGTTGGTTGGCAATAACACGATATCCAGCAATGATCGGTGGCAGGCCAATTAGAAAAATAATGGCCGCCACGAGAGGGCGGCTTGTGATTCCAAGCCATTGCTGCGCCAGGATCAATTCGTCACCGCGCCCGGTCAGTGTTTGGATAAAGCGCAGGTGAGAAAAACTGGCAAAGATCAGAGCATAGGCGAACAACCGGTATTTTGACGAGTGAAGCAGGAACATGCCGAACCACGCAAGTCCGTAAGTCAGAATCGGTCCGGAGAGCGTCACCAGCGTAGGCAGGGAGCAGGACTCTCTTGTCACCGTCACTGCGAACGTCATGGTTCCAAATCCTCCACACAACGCTGCGCCGACCAGATGGCGCGTCAGCTGGTGAGCCTGGTAGCAGAGAAATGCCAGTAGGAGAAAGCCAATAATATGAATCGGGCGGGAAGGAATTCTCGTTGTCATCTATATATGGAAGGAAATCAGCCCGTTCTCAGTATAGGGCAAATTTT
>DATHUN010000234.1:0-4767 GCA_035462205.1 Anaerolineales bacterium | reverse complement strand
GTGAGAATATCACCAACCAGGGGTTCTGGATGGGTTACGCAGAGATGTTTGCCAATTACGAATGGTTCGAAACCTATCTCGACAGGCTGGCCTCGGTCACTGTCAAGGATGTGCAGCGTGTCGCCAATGAATATTTCAAGCCGCAGAGTCGCGTGGTCGGCACCTATGTTCCGCTCGGATAAAGGGAGAGTAATGAGCAACGAAAAAAAATCTCTACCAGGTTCCGATGACATAACGCGAGAAGTGCTGTCGAATGGCATCACCATCCTGACCCGTTCCAACTTTAACAGTCCGTCGGTGGTGGCGACTGGCTATTTTGGCGCCGGCGCACTCATGGACCCCGATGACAAATTGGGGTTGGCAGAGTACACGGCCTATGCATTGATGCGCGGCACAAAGACCCGAACATTTGACAAAATTTACAATGAGCTGGAATCGGTTGGTGCGAGCCTGGGATTCAGCTCCGGTGTTCATACCTCTGGCTTCAATGGACGTTCGTTGGTAGAAGATCTGCCGCTGCTTTTGGATTTGTTATCAGAGTCACTGATCGCACCCTCCTTTCCCAAGGCGGAGATGGAAAAATTGCGCGCTCAGCTGCTGACAGGCCTGTCCATCCGCGCCCAGGATACTTCGGATATGGCATCGATGGTCTTTGACGAAATACTCTTCAAAGGTCATCCGTACAGTCGCCCCGAGGACGGTTATCCGGAAACGATCCAGCGAATCAAGCGCAGCGATCTGGTGAAATTTCATCACGATTATTATGGTCCGCGCGGCATGGTGATTGCCATCGTCGGCGCGGTCACAGCGGAAGAAGCCATCAGACAAGTGAAACGCGCCTTGGGAAGCTGGCAGGTCAAGGACCAGAAAGAAGCACCTGCTCTGCCCGATCTGAAGCTACTCAAGAAAACAGTCAGTAAGCATCACCGCATCCCCGGCAAGTCACAGTCCGATCTGGTGATTGGTACCAACGGTCCACGACGACGCGACCCAGAATATATATCTGCCTCCTTGGGCAACAACATCCTGGGACAGTTCGGCATGATGGGACGTATCGGTGAGGTAGTCCGTGAGAAATCGGGACTGGCCTATTACGCTTATTCCAGCGTGAGCGCGGGAGTAGGGCCAGGTTCCTGGGAAGTGAGCGCAGGAGTCAATCCTCAGAATGTAAAAAAGGCTCTAGATCTGATCAAAGATGAGCTGAAGCGATTTGTTCAGGAAGGTATCACAGAAGAGGAACTGGCGGATAGCAAGGCAAATTTCATCGGGCGCTTGCCGCTTTCCCTGGAGTCGAACGGCGGTGTGGCGAATGCCTTACTTACCATGGCACGCCATCAGCTAGGGTTGGATTATGATCGTCATTATCCCGCGTTCGTGAACGGCGTTTCGCGCGAAGACGTGTTGCATACGGCGAGAAAGTTCATTGATGTGGATCGATTGGCGATTGCGGTGGCAGGACCGTAATTATTAAGATGAAACTTGCAACCGGTGTGGATCTGATTGAAATTGACCGGATCAAGGAAGTCGTCACGCGACATGGTAAACATTACCTTGACCGGATTTACACGCCTGCGGAGCAGGAGTATTGCGGAAAACGTGCCGAGTCTTTAGCCGGGCGATTTGCGGCAAAGGAAGCCGTTGCGAAAGCCTTAGGTTCTGGTATCGGCGATGTCGATTGGAAAGAGATCGAAGTGCTAGGGGATGAACAAAACGCGCCCATACTTACCCTCCATGGAATGGCAGAACAAAAAGCCAAAGAATTGGGTCTGATAGCTTGGTCTGTGAGCATCAGCCATAGCCAAAGCCATTCGGTAGCATTCGTGGTAGCCATCGGTTAAAAAAATTCCTCCCGGATGCCAGTTTCCGGGAGGTTTGCAAAGGACATGGACTCGACTAGTTCTTGTCCTCAATGCCAATCCAAATGTGACCAGGTAGTACAGGTCGGTACGGGCGGACAGTGAGTTTGTTGATCTCCAGATGTTTTTGATTGTTTTCCATCATGCTGGGGTGAACCAGACATAGATCAGGAATTCGTCCGTACTTTTTGTGATAGTAATCCATGGCTTTTTGAATTTTTACGTTTAGCGTAGTCGTCGAGTTATCGAACCATAACATACCAGTGTGCATACGCTAGCTCCTTTCTAGTCAATAGTTGGTATCCAAAATCTCAGCCAATGGTCTCCTTCGCGCAAAGCGAATTGCGTACCAATATTAAGCGATTCCAATCCAGCATGTTCCGCATTCAAATTTCTGGCATGGTTTGGATTTTGAATGGGGCTAAAAATGCGGGTATGGAATGCGTCTAACCAGGGAATGATATTTTCAATTCGATTGGGATTGATTGTTGTAACCGGCCAAACGCGGCGCGCCGGTCCACGCAGGAAGAGCCAGCGCAGGTTTTGCTTCGCATCGAAATCCATATTTGTGGCGGCTTCCAGATCATCTAGCAGTAAGAGGACGGATTGCTGGCTCGTCTTATTACTGTGAGCCCATGAGGCAAGGGAAAGGATAAAATCCTCAGCAGATTTGTGATAGAGCGGAAAAATCCCCACATTATTTGTAACCTCTTCAAGTCCGCACCATTCATCGGGATGGTTGGTCAGTACGCCGAATTGCAGTTCTCCTGGCTGGTGCATTTTTGCTGCAGCAGAGGCAATGGTTTGCAGCAGTCCTGTTTTACCGGTACCGGCATCGCCGCCGATTAGGAGGGGACCGGGAATCGGATCGTGCAGGTTCAATAGGACGGGAAGGCCATCCGAGGCAACACCCAGGAATAATGCCTCTTGAGGCATGGGTCCAAACTCAGTCAGGACTTCGCTTAAGGGAGGCAAGGCAGGGACTGGCTGCGACTGCAATCGACGCGCGGCATCAATCTCTGGCTTCAATTCAGCCAAAGCTTCTAACATCAGTGCGTATCGATTGAATTCAGTCATGGGTCACCTTTAATTAAATATAGAACGGATGTTCTAAGTTTACAACTTTCTTCATTGATTGTCAAGATGTTATTGAAATCAACTTCGTTTTGCTTGACTTTGATGATGAATCCTGCTAAACTACCGCTCGCTCCTGTAGCGAAGCAGAACCCCACACGTATCTTGTGCGGGGCTTTTGCGCCGGGAGCAATTTAATTGTCGAAGTGAAGCGAAGATCCCGCCGCTCTTCGCGGGACCTTGTATGTTACTTCCCCTTTAGGTATGGCTTTGGTATAATCGTCCTGCTTAAATGGGTGTCGAAAATCCCGCCAAGCGGGATGCCGACGTAGCTCAATCGGCAGAGCACCCGCCTTGTAAGCGGGCGGTTATCGGTTCGATTCCGATCGTCGGCTCTACAGGGAATGGCTTGATCACTTCCAAAAGTGTCAACCAATAAAAACCTTATATCTGGGCAGTTACCCAAGTGGCCAAAGGGGACTGACTGTAAATCAGTTGTCAGAAGACTTCGGAGGTTCGAATCCTTCACTGCCCACTAGTGCCGACCGTAGGGGTCGGCACCGCCAGCAGATCGCTGGCCAGCATGTCAAGCCCTCATAGCTCAGTCGGCAGAGCACACCCTTGGTAAGGGTGAGGTCATGGGTTCGAATCTCATTGAGGGCTCAGTTGCTGAAAAGTTCTGTGTCTACGGAAAAGGAGAAAGAGACATGGCGAAGGAAAAATATGATCGGAGCAAGCCGCATCTAAACGTGGGAACGATGGGGCACATTGACCACGGCAAGACGACCCTGACTGCGGCGATCACGAAGGTCGCGGCAATGCAGGGGCAAGGGCAATTCCGGGCATACGACCAGATCGACAACGCCCCGGAAGAAAAAGCGCGCGGCATCACGATCAACATTGCCCATGTGGAATACCAGACCGCCAAGCGGCATTATGCCCACGTGGACATGCCCGGACACCGGGATTACATCAAGAACATGATCACCGGAGCAGCGCAGGTGGATGGCGCCATCCTGGTGGTAGCGGCGCCGGATGGACCGATGCCGCAAACGCGAGAGCACGTGCTGCTGGCGAGGCAAGTGGAAGTGCCATCGATTGTGGTGTACTTGAACAAAGTGGATCAGATGAACGATCCGGAGCTGTTGGAACTGGTGGAGTTGGAACTGCGCGAGCTGCTGAACAGCTACGGCTTTCCTGGGGACACGACGCCGATCGTGCGGGGCAGCGCCAAGATCGCCTTGGACAGTCCCTCGACCGATCCGAATGCGCCGGAGTATGAGAGCATCAAGGAGCTGCTGCGGGTGGTGGATGAGTACATCCCCGAGCCCAAGCGCGAGATGGAAAAGCCGTTCATGATGGCGGTGGAAGATGTGTTCTCGATCAAGGGGCGCGGCACGGTGGTCACCGGGCGGGTGGATCGAGGGCACGCCAAGAAGGGTGACCCGGTGGAAATCGTGGGGTTGCGTGAGACGAAGTCGTCGGTCATCACCGGCACGGAGATGTTCCACAAGGAACTGGATGAAGTGGTAGCGGGAGACAATGCGGGCATCTTGCTGCGTGGCATTGAGCGCGAAGATGTCGAGCGCGGGCAGGTTTTAGCCAAGCCGGGCAGTGTGACCCCGCACAAGAAGTTCCTGGCGGAAGTGTATGTGCTGAAGAAGGAAGAAGGCGGGCGGCACAAGGCGTTCTTCTCGGGCTACCGGCCGCAGTTCTACATCCGCACGATGGATGTGACGGGCAACATCACCCTGCCGGAAGGCGTGGAGATGGTCATGCCGGGTGACAATGTCAACCTGACGGTGGAGTTGATCGTCCCGGTGGCGCTCGAGCAGGG
>DATHUN010000233.1:0-4954 GCA_035462205.1 Anaerolineales bacterium | reverse complement strand
TCTGGATCGCAAGCAGGATATCCTGTAAACGCGAGTCACCTTGATTGATGTAATGCACATCATTCGTCGCGATATATTTTGCCGAGTAGCGCGTCCCCATCTCGACAAGCTTGCGGTTCAAATCGGTGATCTCTTTGATATTGTGCTGTTGTAATTCAACGAAGAAACGGTCGGGACCAAAGACATCGTAATACCAGTTCATGCGCCGGACGGCTTCCTCGGGCTGATCGTTCAACAACGCCCGCGGAATTTCAGCAGACATACACCCGGAGGTGCAGATGATCCCTTCGGAGTGAGCCGCTAAATAGTCCCGATCGATACGGGGATAATAGTAGAAACCATCCAACTGTGCAGCAGACGAAATCTTGAGCAGGTTCTTGTATCCCGTCTCATTTTCGGCAAGTAAAAGCAGATGGTAGGAGGAACGGTCGATCTTGGGATCGCGGTCCGCCATTCCACGCGCTGCCATATACGCTTCCACGCCGATGATCGGTTTGATTCCCTCGCTTGTCGCCGCTTTGTAGAAATCCATAACGCCGAACATTGTGCCATGGTCGGTGATCGCCACGGCAGGCATGTCGAGCTCCTTCACGCGCTTGACCAATTTTTTGATATTGGAGAAGCCGTCGAGCAGGGAATATTCCGTGTGGACGTGAAGATGAGCAAAGGACATTCGGTTGACCTGTTTTCCTATGAAAGACGGTTCGTGGGGTTGAGGGGATTATAGCACGTGTGTTCAGCGATCAAACTGACGATTGGCTTAAAATATTTTTATATTGTAGAGTGAGTTGATAAAGTTTGCCGTTTCAATTTTCGTGCAATCCATCTAACACCGATCAATGCCAACAAGATGATGATCCATCCTGTAACAGGAGCAAGCAGCAGGGAATAATACTCCAGGAAAAATAATCCCCAGAAGGGTCCCATCAAGGCGACCACAAAGAAAATGCCACCATCTCGAAGTGCCAGTCGTTTGTAGGCAAGCCACAAATTATGCGGAACAACACGCGCCGCCATATGGCTCAAGATCAGACTCACGGAAGCGCCAAAGATTTCCAGCCAAACAGCAGGCTGGAAGCCAAGATAATAGAGTATCAAACTGAGGGCAAAAACAAGAAAATATCCGACGTTAAAGCCGATCCCTGCACCTTGATAGGTATACAGACGCAGTAAAAACGGCCTGACCCCGCTTTGTTGTTTCCAATATTCATTGTCTTTTGTGGTGACCAGAATTCCAACGAACAGAGGAACAATCAAAGAGCTGCTTGCATACAAACACAATGCTACAAATGCACGATCGTGACTGTCAAAAGGCAATCGCAAGGAAGGGCCAATTAACCAGACTGTGGATAACCAAACCACAAACCACAAGACGGTGGAAATGGAAAGAGAAAACCGGTCCGAGGCTTTGCGCATGAGACCGGCAAGGATGCGTGGCCAGGCTGGTTCGGGTCCTTCCTTCGCTTTCGCAAATAACTCGTTCAGTTCGTCTTGAGAAATCGAAAATATGTCAGCGAACCCAGAATGTTTGCTGGTACGGGTCCTTTTCTCTTCGGGCACACCTGACTGAGAATCGAATTCATCGGGAAGAGTTCCAAAGATTTTCTGAACTTCATCCTGATTCAGCGCTCGATAATTTCCACACTCCAAAAACTGATTTGCTTCGGCAATTGTCTTCAGACTTCCACAGCGGTGAAAAATGGCTAGGAGCCCCATCAATACACTACGATCATCAGCATTGATTTTGCTTTTTCCAAGTTCCCACTCGCTAACCGCAGCGGCTGTGAAACCCAGATCATCTAATTCCTCCCCAAGCAAGCTCCCCAGGCGTTCCTGTGTCAGCCGTTTATTCAAACGGTCCGGGTCGTTGCTAGCGTTTCGAAGGCTGCGCAGGGCATTTCCAAAGAGAGTCATCTATGAATTTCCTTAAAAATGTCACCTGGAAAAATCAAGGGACGCTTGTGGATTTTCAACCTCCAAAATTGTATAAGGGAAGACAGAGGGTAACTTTCAATCTGTCCTGTACCTTACCAATTAAATAATAATTTTCGCCAAATGTCATCCTGAGCAAAGCGAAGGATCTCTTTCTGCCGTCCATGAGATTCTTCGGTCGCAAAGAGTACTCCCTCAGACTAACCTAGTGGCTTTGAATAGGACTTAAGCATCTTTCGCTTTCCAGGAGAGATAAATTTGCGTTCCCTGGTTTGGCTTGGAATCGATGCGAATAAGGGCGCCAATGAGCTCGGCGCGTTCGTGCATGCCCACCAAGCCAAAATGTTTGTTGGCAGCCATCTCGTCAAGCAGCAGACCGATATCCTCTTTTAATCCGATGCCATCGTCGGAAACGTGGAGATCGATTTCGCCAGGTGTTAGCTCCCCGCGGATGTAGATCGATTTTGCCTGGGAATACTTCACCGCGTTCTCACACGCCTCTTGCATGATCCGGTAGATGTTATGCTCCACAGGTTCGGGATAGCGATAGCCATCCGGCGCCTGGATTTCGGAAATTACCCGCACCACATCGTGGCTCCGGTCGGATAAATTGTCGGCGAGTCCGTCGAGCGCATACTTTAAGCCGTACAGGAGCAGAGGCGGCCGCAGGTCCGTAACAATCTCGCGCAGCCGCAAGATCAACCCGTCGAACGATTGCTGAAACCCGGGCGGCAAATCGGCGGGATCCTGTTTCATCAGCATGGCCCCCATTTCATTGAGGACACTGTCGTGCAGGTCACGTCCCAGCCGTGACCGTTCTTCCTCATAGCGATGGAGATTCGCCTCATACATCACCTTAAGTCGCTCCGTCTGGATGGTGTTACTCAAGGCGATTGCAGTCTGGTTTGCCAGCGACTGCAGGATCGGCACCTCGGCTTGCGGATAATGATCGTCAGGATCGCGGCGACCCAACAGCCAGGCGCCGATCAGCTCGGGACCGACGCGCAGAGGCAGGCTGAGCCGGACCCACCCAAGAGGCGGATCCGGTGTGTAAGAGGGGAGCAACTGTCCCATCGAGGAAGAGGCGAGCAGGTCTAGCAGTGCCTGCTCCGAAATTGAATCCAACTCCACGTCCCGGGCAAGGATGACTTTGGCCGAGGCGTTCGTCATCCGGACGAATGCATATTGACGGATGAACAGACTCGCAAACACTTCCTCCTCGAGCAGCTTCAATAGCCCGGAAAGTGTATTACTCGTCACGATCCGAGCCGAGTAACTCTCTACCATCGTTTGGGCAGGCAGCTTGACACCTAACAGGCGCCGCTCCACGAAGCGCTGGAACGGCGGAAAGACCAGAACACCAATAAAGGTGGTAACCAAGGCGGTCAGAATCGTCGCAAATAGGAATGCCTGTGGCGGAATCGTCGCGAGCCCCGTAGCACCGACAACCGTCATCAGCACAGCGCTCAGAACCACGAGAAAGAGATATAAAGATATGGCACGGTTGGCGCGCATCTCTATACCAGCCAGACTACGGCGGTACAAAATATAAAAGTAGGCACCTGGCAAGATCGGCAGTGCCAAAAGCGAGAGCGGTCCAAGCTGTGGAATCCATCCATTACTGGCAACGATACTAATCAGAATGGTAGGGACGAAAGCCAAACAAGCTGCTAACGCTAAGAACCGCAATTCACCGCGAAATTCACGCTGAAGCATGTAGTGAATTACTAGCAAGAAGATACTGCCACCAAAGGCTAAAATCACAGCCAAAAAGTATAGAGTACTAGGAAACACTTGAAACAATTGCCCTAAGATGATTATGCCAAAGACAGTATAGAAAAGTAGCTGCGTCCAGTAAGGAAAACGTCGAATCGGCGTAGGAAAAATCCAATGAAAATGAAGATAGACCGGTAGAAGCAACCATGCAGTTAGTCGTAGCAGGACGGCGCTCATCATCACCTGATACGAGGAAACACTTCCAAACATGAGGAACATTGCCGTTAGATAGTTGGAAGTGACAAATAACCGCCACTGCATGTCTTTGGGCCGCATAAGCAACTGCGCAATAGCGCCAATGAACCAGAACACATAAGCCAGCCACCAAATATTGAGAAAACGCCCCAGAAATTCAGTCTCAGTAAAACCAGGATAGGTCCACGGGATTGTCAGGTCCTCGTTCGCTCGACGAATCACGATGTCAACCGTTTGTCCCTTTTGAATTCCCTCAAATAGATTCAGATTCTTATTTTTTTGATAATCGCCTAGCGAAATCCCATTTATTTGTTCAATCCTGTCGGCGTTCCTGAGGAGGGAGGATTCTTCGGGTTGATAAATGACCAATACTCTGCCATCGGACGGATTGAAATAAAAACCAGGATAAGGGGCAACAAAAAGTAACCCATAAGTAAATATAAGCAAGAATACAAGAACAACCAGAGAAAGGAGGGTGTCTGAGGATCGCCAGTTCGTCGTTGGGTTTTTTCTCACGAGGATTGCCTACCTGCAGTGGAAATAATTTAGAAAGGAGGTGCCGCCATTATAGTTCAAGAAGATAACCCGATTGAATGTTCCTTCCTATGGCTCAAGCCAACTATTTCAAACAGGAGATGATTACGATGAACATGCAAGAATTTTATCAGCGTCTGGCTGTAAAGCCAACCAAGGCACACCAGCGTCGCTTGAAAGGTTTGACACGCGTTTCGCGCGCCCAAGTACTGAATGCCTCCAGTGAAACGACATGGCTGATCTGGAATTCAGAAACGCCCAACAGCTAGTTTCTAAACATCATCCTGCAGAGCGAACTCCGCAGGATGATTCTTCACAACCGCATGGAGGCAAGATGGATATTTTCTCTCACGTGATTGGCGAATTCTGCGCGCTACCCGCGATGGACACCTGGGACGAGGCGCGTTTGCTTTTCGAGCAAGCCGCCGTCCGTAAGCCGGAGCACTGGCTGATTCCCGCTTACGCCTGCGAGTCGGTCGGCGCGTCGGTGCAACAAGCGGTGCCGGCCGTCCTGGCG
>DATHUN010000232.1:0-3581 GCA_035462205.1 Anaerolineales bacterium | reverse complement strand
TGAAGGTCGTAAAACATCGGTTCCCAAATTCTCCAATACTCGTATTTTCAAGAAATCCCTCGGAAAGAGAATTCGCTCTCTCGCTCGGGGCTTCCTGGGCCGGCGCGATTCATGAGACTTCGCCCGAAGGCTTGGATGCGGTCATTGACACGACACCCGTCTGGGGTCCGATGAGTGAGGCAATGAAACGTCTCAAGCCCGGTGGACGACTTGTCATCAATGCGATCCGCAAGGAGGAAGTGGATAAGGAAGTCCTCATGAAGTTAGACTATCCCGCGCAGCTATGGATGGAAAAGGAGATCAAGTCCGTGGCGAATGTCACCCGCGCAGACGTGCGCGAGTTTTTGCAACTGGCAGCCGAGGCAAACATCAAGCCGGAATTTCAGGAATATGCCCTGCAGGACGCCACCCAGGCCTTATCGGAATTGAAGCAGGGAAAAATCCGGGGATCGAAAGTGCTACGGATATGACTCTTCAACGGGATCCCGAACGGAACGAAATCAACCACTTGCGCAAGGTCACCGACTTCAGTGGCAAGCGGGTATTAGAAATTGGCTGTGGAGAGGGACGCATGACCTGGCAATATGGAAAGTGGACCGAGTCCACCATTGCCATCGATGCTGATCATGATTCCCTGCGCGTTGCAAAAGTGGACCGGCCCTACAACTTGGAGGAAAAGGTTCACCTTGCATGTGTCGACTCTCATGACCTGCCTTTTTCCAAAGAAAAGTTTGATATTGCCATCCTGGCCTGGTCGCTCTGATGCATGGAGCCTGCGAGCATGGTCCATGCTCTGGAAGAAATTCGACGCGTACTGACGCCTGATGGAATTTTGATCGACGTGCGACCGCTGGGGGAACAATGGCAAATCGAAGTTGTATCGGCACACAACATCAAACAGACGGGGCGCGTAATGGATCTGCCAGAACAGCTCAATGGCGACATTGCGGCAAACCAGGCAATCAACGAGGCAGAATCACACGGCTGGTTCCGCCGCGATCAAGAAGAGTTCTTTCCATTTTTTTACTCGTGGGACACGCCAAGCGAAATGGAAGAATTTATCGAGGAGGATTGGGTGGACTTTATCGATTTAAGCGAAGAGGCAAAAAAAGCAACGCGCTCGGCCTGGGCCCTGGGAGATGCCGACAGCCGCGTTCGGGTCCATATGAAAGTGCTGCTGGCGAAGTGGCGAAAGCTATAAGCGCTTGCCGGATAGTGTATCAAAAAAGTATAAACGCTCGGGGTCTAACTGAACGGTCAGCCGTTGCCCCACGTGGAGCTTTATGTCTATGGAACAGAGACCGGAAAATGCAAATTGTCCCAGGCGCAAAAAGACGACCTGCTGGCGATGCACCAGATCGATCTCGAGTGCCTCCACCTCCGGCCGAAGAGATGTCGCGTTGGGCGAGTGTGCCTCCCGGGCGATCTGAACGGTTTCCCGCCGCACCCCCATCGTGACCGGCTGACCTTCTTGTACCAGGGACAGGGTCCGATGCGGGACAGGAAATACATGATCCTCCACGAAAAGTTGTCCTCCGCAAATCAAACCACTAGGAAACAAATCCATGGGCGGCAATCCAAAGAATCCCGCGACGAATAAACTGGCGGGATTCTCTGTCAATTGTTGATAGGTGCCAACCTGCTCGATTCGACCAGCGTGCATCACTACGATCTGGTCAGCAAGCGCTGCCGCCTCCGTTTGGTCATGGGTGACATATAAGCTCGTGATACCGAACCTGTGAAGCAGGCGCTTGATCTCGGTCCGGGTTTGGACGCGCAGTTTGGCATCCAGGTTCGAGAGCGGCTCGTCGAACAGGAAAAGCTTCGGGGCGCGGACAATGGCCCGCGCGATAGCTACGCGCTGTTTCTCTCCCCCAGAAAGCGTACCGGGCCGGCGCGGGAGTAATTCATTGAAGCCAATCCCCATCAATTCAGAGGTATAGCGGATGCGCTCCTTTGTTTCCTCATCGGTGATCTTGTGGTTCTTGAAGAAAAAGGACAGGTTGCCTTCATTGCTGAAATTCGGATAGAGGGCAAAATTCTGGAAGATCATGCCGATGTAACGATCGCCCGGGGGAATGCTACGGATATCCTCGCCATCGTAAAGCACCTCGCCAGTATAATTCCGTTCAATGCCTGCCACCACGCGTAGCAACGTGCTTTTTCCGCATCCCGATGGACCCACAACGACAAAGATTTGACCGTTGAGGATGGTCAGGTTCACGTTGTCGAGCGCGATGACTCCCCGAGAGTTGTGAACCGGTAAATCCTCCTGAATTCTCTCTCGTTTGATCTCGAATAATCTCACCGGCGGCTCGGAGATAGGAGGAGTAGAATAACTGAAATTGACGTTTTGAAGTTTGATCGTCGCCATAAGAAATCTTAAAAGAATTGTATCATCACGATCTTTTCACCACCATGGCACCCTTCCGAAGTGATGTTCTTCGAGAAGATGCTATATTTAAAGAAGGAGAAATCCGATGCAGACAGCACTACATTTATCTCTCACAGAACTCGAAGCAGGGATGGAGCTCATCCGCCAATCTCCGAGGCAAGAAGGTGTCGTCCGAATGATTGTACGCCGGCCGCGGGAGGATGAGCGCGAAATAGTGAGCGAGGCCGAACTGAGTTTAAGCGAAGGTTTGGTCGGTGACAACTGGAAAGGACGCGGTAGCAAGCATATGCCGGATGGCTCTGCGAATCCTGGAGCGCAAATCACCGTCACGAATGCGCGTCTCGTCGAGCTGATTGCACAGAGCGAAGAACGCTGGTCACTTGCAGGCGATCAACTCTATGTGGACTTCGATTTGAGCGATGACAATATTCCACCCGGTACGCGCCTTTCCATTGGCTCAGCCGTCATCGAAGTCACGGCGGTGCCGCACAATGGATGCCTAAAGTTCTCGGACCGCTTCGGCGCGGAGGCGCTGAAATTTGTCAATTCCCCCGAGGGCAAGCAGCTTCACTTGCGCGGCATCAACACGCGCGTTGTCCAAGCCGGAATCATTCACGTTGGCGACGCGGTAAAGAAGATCTAAGGCGAAATATGGGAGGCAACTTGGCAGCACCTGACATAATATTCCTTCCCTCGCATCACCAAGCACTGCTTGATCGATTTGTCAAAGTCTGCTCTTCAGATGAGCGCATCGTAGCAGCATTCCTCGGCGGCTCGAACGCTAAAGGCAAAGCGGATGAGTATTCTGATCTCGACCTCTGCGTGATCACCAGTGATGACTCCTTTGAGGAGTTTTACAACCAGCGCGAGGCCTTTCTTCGATCACTGGGTGACCTGGTCTTTTTCGAAAATTTTGGAACCCCTAATGTTGCGTTCTACATTTTCGCGGATGGAAACGAAGGTGAGTTGAATTTTGGCAGCGAGGGCCATCTCGATCAGATTCACAGCGGACCGTTTCGAAGCCTGGTCGATAAAAAGAATATCTTGGCAGATGCGGTCTTTCCTGAAAACCCGCCCGCTGCCGCCGATCAAACCGAGAAGTTACGCGCTACCGTCTTTGGATTTTGGCACGAGTTGTCACATTTCTATACTGCGATGGGACGCGGCCATCTATGGTGGGCGCGTG
>DATHUN010000231.1:0-2371 GCA_035462205.1 Anaerolineales bacterium | reverse complement strand
TGATCCTGCGCTTGATTTTACTTGCTGCTTTTCTTTGGGTCTGGCGGTCCTTCGCTGGTTTCCGCGAGGAATTGTCTCTGATCAATCGTTCCGGAAAAATCCTGGTTTCGATTACCATCCTGATCTCGGCTGTTGCCGCGTTTCTCTCGGCAGTCCTGCTTCTGTCGCGATCCTAAGGAGGTGATGCCGGTCACACAAAAATGTGATTCTCGATTGCTGGACGATCTAGTGATTCAAATTAAGTCAAAAGGAGAGAGAGAAATGAAGAAACGTCTGATCTATATGATCATCGCTGCCACCTTGCTCTTGGCTGCGTGTGGAGGGAAGAACCAGACAGCGACCCAGGTGCCCGCCACAGAACCGGTCGCGACAACCGCGCCCACGGAAGCAGCCACACAAGCCGCAACGGAGGCTCCAACCACAGCAGCCACGGAAGCGGCCACAGAAGCTCCAACCGAAGCTGCGGCTGCGGATCGATGTGGCGACAAATCAAAGCTTGCTAAAGAAATCTTCCTCTACACATGGGTGGAGTATATGGATCCTGACATCATGACTCAGTTTGAGGAGGAATGCGGCGTAAAAATCACGGAAACCAATTTTGATTCCAATGAGACCCTGCTTGCCACGCTTCAAGCCGGTGGCGCTGACTATGACATCATTGTCCCCTCCGATTACATGGTGCAGATCATGGTCGATGAAGGGATGTTGATGGAATTGGACTGGAATGTCATCACGAATATCAAGAATATGGAAGAGCAAAACGTCCATCAATATTTTGATCCGGACCAAAAGTATACTGTGCCGTATTTCTGGGGTACGTCCGGCTTTGCTGTGGACACCGATGTGGTGAAGGATGTTCAGCCTTCGTGGAAGATGTTGTTCGACCCGAATTCCCCCTATTGTGGCAAGATCAGTATGCTCGACGATGAGCGCGAGACGATCGGCGCGGCGCTCATGTATCTCGGCTACTCCATCAACGACACGGACCCTGCTCACCTCGAAGAAGCGAAAAAATTACTGATCGAACAATCCAAATGCGTGAAAGCCTATGACAGCCAGACCAATGACGATCTGATTATTTCCGGGGAAACGGTCCTGGCACACATATGGACCGGGGACGCGGTCCTGGCCGGCTTGCCCGACTCGGGCGGCCGCGAAGCGATCAAGTACGTGATTCCGCAAGAAGGTTGCACGATCTGGCAAGATAACATGGCAATTCCCGTAGGTGCGCCGAATGCATACACCGCAATGGTGTTCATGAACTATCTTAATGATCCTGAGATTGCGGCCCAGAACGCCGAATATGTCGGATATGGCACGCCGAACGCAGCTGCCAAGGAATTCATCGATCCGGACATTTTAGCTGATGAAGGAATCTACCCGCCACCGGAGACCGCTGCCCATCTGCAATGGATCGAAGATGTAGGGGATGCTACTGGACTCTACGACCGAGTCTGGACCGAATTTAAAGCTGCCGCCGGAACTCAATAAAACGAGCTACCAAGATAAACCAAAGATAAGTAAAACATCGAGAGTCAGCCTCGCCAGAGACTGGCTCTTTGATTTAAAAGCAGTCAGTAACCTTTTCAAATCCATAATCATCATAATTAAGTTGACTTAACGGATGAATCATCATAGAATTTGCTGATGAGTAGCACAAAAAGCATGGAACAACCGGTCATCGTCGATGAAACGGACCTTAGAGTACTCGAACTCCTTCGAAAAGACGGTCGTGCCACCTTCGCCGAGATTGCTGCACAGCTAGGCGTCTCGCCAGGCATGATTCGTCAGCGCTACAACCGGCTGGTGGAGCAAGGGTATCTGAAAGTGGTGGCGATCACCAACCCCGTCCATCGCGGACTCAAAACGATGGCGCTGATCGGCATCCGCACCGATGGCAATCAAATGCTCAAGGTGGCAGACAAAATTGCCAAGCTCAAGGAAGTGGTTTATCTGGTAGTAGTCAGCGGGCGCTACGACATCATGATCGAAGTTTTTTGCCGTGACCATGAAGACCTGTTGAATTTTATAACCGAAAAGCTGTACGGAATTGAGGGGGTTCGTGAGACGGAAACGTTTATGCACTTGAAGATCGTGAAAGAGGTTTATTTCTAACCTATGTCACTCCCCGAAACGGCACCGGGGCGGGGAGAATCTCATTTCCAAGTCTAATTCGGGTGATGAATGAGATGCTTCGCTCCCAAAAGGTCGCTCAGAATGACATTATCCAGTGATTTTACGGATCGGTTTCTAGCACATCATGGTTCGGCGCCAGGGAGAGTCTCTGTAATTTTGGTGAGAGATACTTCGCTTCGCGCAGGACGACAAATCATGGAAAGAGGATCTATGGCAAGAGAATTGAAAGCTTAAC
>DATHUN010000230.1:0-20075 GCA_035462205.1 Anaerolineales bacterium | reverse complement strand
CTTGTTCACCATTTTGATCGCGCATTTCCTGCTTCGCGATGACAAGATGACTCTACCGAAAGTTTTGGGCTTGTTGATCGGGTTTGCAGGCGTGGTCATCCTGATGAGCAAAGATATTGGCGCCTCTTTCGGTTCTGTGTTGGGACAACTTGCTGTAGTCCTCGCCTGTATTTTTTATTCAGGCAGCGCTGTCTTTGCACGAAAAACAACAGAGCATACGCCTGGAATCCTTCGCAGCGCAGGACCATTGATCTCGGCGACGATGATTATGTGGCCGATAGCTTTTCTTGTGGAAAGACCATTTCAGATTCCGCATTTGGCGGTGACATGGGTAGCACTGCTCTTTCTTGGAGTTCTCGGTTCCGGGCTTGCTTTTGTACTATCTTATTATTTAATTCATGAAATCGGACCGACCCGCACGAGCATGGTCACCTATTTGTTCCCGATCGGCGGTGTCCTGCTCGGGGTCATTTTCCTGAATGAAAGACTTTCCTGGCAATTGGTCGCCGGGACGGTATTGGTCATCATCAGCCTAGCGGTGGTAAACTGGAAATCGAAAAGTGCTTAACGATGACTGAACGCGCCCAAAATAGAACAATCTCCCCATCTCAACAACCGCTCAGTGGAATTCTCTCTTCATTTTTGGTTAGAAATGAGTTTTTGATTCCACTGGCATTGTTTATTGTTTTCCTCGCGCTGACAATGCCAGGCATTGCCTGGGGCGCGCCGAATATCTGGCATCCCGATGAAGTGGTCTATATCGCCATCCGTGCCCTGCACACGAATTACGATTTCGACTCCAGTAACTATAATCATCCTCATCTGCCAATCTACATGATGTTAGGGCTGGGAAAGTTATTGCTGGCACTCGGTCAAACCGAAACGGAAGTTTTGATCGCGGCGCGCATCCTTTCTGCAGTTTTGGTCGGGTTGACAATTGTGCTCGCTTATCTTATTCCCCGCCGGATGGGCTACAACGTGTTTGTCTCGGGGGTGAGTGGACTGCTGGTATTGGTCAATAGCGAAATGATCCATAACGGACATTTCGCCCATAACGATACCTCCGTCACATTCTTCTCGATGCTGACGATTTTCTTCCTGGTCTTGTACAAGACCAGGGGTCAGCGCGGCTGGCTGTATGCCACGTTTTATTCCGCCGGCTTGGCGATCTCCAGCAAATATAGCGCCATGAGTCTGGTTGTGCTTCCGTTTGTCTTCTATCTCTGGATGACGAGGAAGTCCATCACGAAGCATCCCTTGCGTGTGTTTGAAACGCTTTTCATTGGATCAGCACTTACCTATCTCGGTTACGCCACAGGCACTCCCAAAGCGCTCACCTGGATGGCGTATTATATGAAGCGCTTGATTCCCGCCTTGCTGTACAGTTCCAATTACTGGATCCAGCCCGACAGCGTACGCGGCATTGTCGGACAGTATGGTGTAGTGCTGCATGGGGTTGGGCTACCACTTTTTTTACTGTTTACTTTGTCATTGTTGTGGGCGATATACAAAATCTTTGCGAGTTGGAAATCCGGCATGTTGAAGGAAGAAAGCAATCGCATCCTTCTGCTGCTTGCCATTTTGGTCATCGACCTTCCGATGGCTGTTTCTTATAATTATGCAGTCCGCTTCTTTTTGCCGTTGATGCCTCTGCTTGCGATCTTGAGTGCTCTCTTCATTCATGATTTGTATGGGCTCGCAAAACAGAGAAGTTCGCTCTATCCGCAACTGATCGGCATGAGCTTAGCGCTGGTCGTTGTTTTTTCCTTTGCCAGGGTCATAAGCGTTATGCTACAGTTCGTCCATGATGCACGAATTACTGCCACGGCATTTGTCGCTTCGCTCCCAGCCGGCTCCTCCCTGGAAGACACTTTTTATTCCCCCAGCGTACCAGCGAACCATTTTGGACGCGAGCATAATTATCCATTATTCTTTCAAAAGAGTCCCGACCAATCGCCGCCACCCAACAAGAATTATGTTTATAACACCGGGGAAGCCGGGCTCGATGACCGCGCCACGGACTACCTGGTGACAGATAGCTTCACCACCGATAAATTCAAAAATACCTATACCTGCCAGACCATGCAGGTGGAATGCGATTTCTTTAAACAACTTGCCACCGGGCAATCCAACCACTATAAGCTCATCGCAGAATTCGCTTATTCGCCACCTGCGTATCTGCCGCAAGTGCAGGTGGATTTTGTGAACCCCACCATTCGAATTTATGAAAGGATTCCATGAACGATTTCCGTTCAGGCTATATTGCGATTATTGGCCGCCCGAATGTCGGCAAGTCCACGCTGATGAATGTGCTGCTCCGGCAAAAGATTGCGGCGGTCTCGCCCAAGCCGCAGACCACGCGCAAGCGCCAGATGGGAATCCTTACCACGGATTCGTATCAGCTCGTGTTTGTAGATACACCCGGTATGCATAACCCGCGTCATAAGCTTGGTCAGTTCCTCAACCAGGAGGCACAGGAATCTCTGGAGGGAGTGGACGTGATTCTCTGGCTGGTGGATGTCTCCGCCAAACCAACCGAGGAGGACAAACAGATTGGCTCCCTCCTGAACAGCACCCCGCGTCGGGTGCCGCTCGTGCTGGCTGCCAACAAAATTGATCTGGTTCCTGCTGAGGCGTTGGAGGCGCGCATCGTAGCGTTCAAAGAAATGGTGAAGAAAGAGGCGCAGGTCGTCCAAATCTCTGCCACAGAGAATCAAAACCTCGATCAGTTGATCGAATTGCTGGTATCGCTCAGCCCATTCCGCGCGCCCGAATTTGACGAGGAACAACTGACCGACTCCTGGGAACGTGATATTGCTGCGGACTTGATCCGGGAGGCATGTCTGTTGAATCTGCGCGACGAGGTCCCGCACGGGGTCGGCGTGCGCGTGGACGAGTTCGCCGAGCGTGAAAACGGGATGCTCTATATCGCCGCAACAGTCTTCGTCGAGCGCAATTCCCAAAAGGGAATCCTGATCGGCGAGGGCGGGAAGATGATGAAGACGATCGGCTCCCAGGCGCGCAAGGAAATTGAAGAGATGGGTGGCCGCCCGGTCTTTTTGGATCTGCGTGTGAAGGTATTGAAGGATTGGCGCAATGACGAAAGCGCCATGATGCGGTTGGGGTATAAGATAAAAAGGAAGAAAAAATAATATTTCAGATCGATGCCCCGCCAAATGCCAGCGGGGCAATGACATACAAAAAGGGAGGGTGTTATGCTGATCTGGCTCATGCTTGCCCTCATCGCTGCTCTCGCAGAAGCCGTTGCTGTACAGCGTAATATTAAGAAGCTTGAATTCTTTGCCAAGCCGGCAGTGATGATCTTTTTATGGATCTGGTTGTACGAAAGTACGGCACTGCAAGGAGTTACCTTCTGGTTTGGCATAGGAATCTTTATGTCGCTACTGGGGGATATGGCGCTCCTAAGCTCTTCTGACCGGATGTTCCTGCTTGGATTGGTTGCCTTTCTCTTGACCCATGTGTTCTATCTCATCGGCTTCAAAGACGAATTGTTGAACTTCACGGCTTGGTCCACAGTGCTCATCCTTTTTATCTATGTCAATAGTGTGCGTCTCCTGCGACGGATTGCCAGTGCGATGCAGGCGAACGGCAAAGGCGCGCTGTCCATCCCCGTGATTGTGTATGGACTGGTGATCTCACTCATGCTCTACGCGGCGATGGCTACCATGTATGACCCGGCTTGGAAAACGAGCGCAGCCTTGCTCGTCACTGTCGGAGCCATCCTGTTCTGGATTTCTGACTTGATCTTGGCATGGAACAAATTCGTCTCGCCTCTTAAACGAGGACGTATTTTGAATATTCTTAGTTATCATCTGGGGCAGATCGGCTTAATCGCCGGGGTGATCAATCAGTTTCTATCTACACATTCCTGATGATGTCATTGCCCCGCCTGCTTCACCTGCAGCCACCATCACCCCGGCGAATACCGGGGCAAGGTGCGGTGTCGGCGGGGTTACGAGTCTTCGAGAAGCAATCTCCCGTTCAACAGATGAATCTCATCGATCGGTCGTTTTAAGAGGGGATTGCTTCGCCTACGGCTCGCAAAGACATTTGATTTATTGCCACTTCAATGGTTGAAAACCTTCGCCGAGGGCTTCATGCGCAACGCCAATCACCATGAAAGCCTGGGGGTCAACTTCGTGGACAAGTGCTTTAAGCGACGCCACTTCCGCTCGTGAAATGACGCAATACAAAACGGGACGCTCTGCACCCGTGTAGGCTCCCGTCCCTTCCAGCAGGGTGACGCCGCGCTGGAGCTCATCCAGGACGCGGTTGGCGATCGCCTCTGGTTCCTTGGTGACGATCATCGCGGTGCGCACGGTCGCGCCGCCTTCGAGGGTAGTCTCCGCGACCAGGCCGCTGACGTAGAGGGCGATCATCGCGTAGAGGGCTGCCTTCCACCCGAAGACGAAGCCCGCGCCAAGGATCACGACAGTATCCACGATTAAATAACTTTGGGTCATCGGCGTGCTGCGGTAGTGGTTGAGGATACGAGCGAGAATGTCAGAGCCGCCGCTGGTGCCGCGGGCGCGATAAACAAGTCCATAGCCGATACCGCCGACAATCGCACCATAGAGCGAGTTGAGAAAGATGTCACCTTGCAGCTCATGGATGAGATGAGTCGCTGCACCGTTTGGCGAAAACAAGGGCGTCTGCAATAAAAGATCTGTGAACATGGCGTATGTGGCGACCGCAAAGGCGGTCCTCACAACAAATTGACGTCCGCCAAGAAACCGCCAGCCTAGCGCGAAAAGGGGAATGTTCCCGAGAAAGACCATTACGCCGATCGGCCAGCCCGTGAAATGATTGATCAATTGCGAGATGCCGCTGACCCCACCTGAAGCCAGTTGCGCCGGGACAAAGAACACGCGCAAGCTGAACGCCTGAATCAGAGAACCGATCAGGATCAATCCATAATCACGGATGTAGGGCCAGTTGTTTTTCATGCTTGCGTTGCTCATGTCATTGCGAGGAGCGTATTTTGCGACGAAGCAATCTGACGTTCCATGATTGGAGATTGCTTCCTTCGTTGCTTTACAATGACGGGTTAATCCAGAATTCCTACTCCCGCCAATTTTTCTATCACACCGACAACTGCAGAGTTATCCAGCTCTCCCATGCCTAGATCAATCATCTGCTGAAAGAGCTTCGTGTTCTCCGCTGCCCCTGAAACTGGGATGTCATACTCCTGGGCGGTATCCAAAATGATTTTGAGATCTTTCAGTTGCATATAAGCTTTGAAACCAGGGTTGCGATTGCCATCAAAGAGACGCGGCGGCTTGACGTCGAGAGTCCAGCATTGCGCCGCGCCACCCTTGATTGCCTCCACCACTTTACGCGGGTCCACACCGGCTTTCTTCGAGAAGACGAGCAGCTCCCCCATCGCCACCATCTGCGCCGCGACCATGATCTGGTTGGCAGCTTTGGCAACCTGTCCCGCACCTGCATCGCCAACATGGGTGACCGTCTTGCCCATTGCCATCAAAACCGGCATGACCTTCTCTAATGCCGATGCCTCACCGCCGATCATGATCGTCAGTGTTCCATTGCGGGCTCCGATGTCCCCACCCGAGACAGGAGCATCCAGAGCGAAGACATTTTTCTCCGAGAGCTTCTCTGCGATCCTGCGCGCCGCGGCGGGCTTGATCGTAGAGTTGTCGATATAAATCAGTCCATCGTGCGCCCCTTCGATGATTCCATTGTCCCCTAGCACCACTTTCTCCACATCGGGAGTATCGGGCAGGTTGGTGAAGACCACGTCCACTTGGGATGCGACTTCTTTGGGAGAATTCGCCGCGGTTGCCCCGTCGCCGACCAGTTCCTCTGCAGAAGCACGCGAACGATTATGAACAACAAGAGGAAACCCTGCTTTAAGAATATTCCGCGCAATCGACTTTCCCATCAACCCGAGACCAATGTATCCAACTTTGAGCATGTTGACTCCTGTAGTTTGAGAAGTGATTTTGAGATTATAAACCTTGACCCCCTCCCAGCCTCCCCCATTTTTCGCGCATTTCAGCGAAAAATGGGGGAGGTGCCGCTTTAGCGGCGGAGGGGGTCAAAAAACCTGCCTCCACTAGTGGAGGCAGGTTCAGGCTTATTGACAACTGTATGTTTATTACTTAATCTCGTAGACCACATTAACGGTCACAGTGAAGGTCAACTGTCCGGGTTGGATCGTGACCTCGGCCGCAGCGGGTGCTGCGCCACCGCCGCCTCTGCCGTCAAAGAATGGAACGGGCTGGTTGTCGAGGAAGCTCACGGACTGCAGGGTACCAAGTTGCACGCCGGCCGTACTGGCAAGCTCCTGCGCCTTGGCATTGGCATCCTTGACCGCCTGGGCACGGGCATCCTTCAAGGCGGCATCCTTATCTGCGACGTCAAACTGGATATTGTTGACGGTGTTGGCACCAGCAGCCACAATGGTATCGAGCAGGTCGCCGAGCTTTTCCATGTCACGAAGCGTCACATACACGGTGTTGTCCACAGCATAGGTCTTCTCACCGGAAGGCTGGTTGGTCTGCGGATCGAACTTGTCCTGCGGCCAAACGCTGAAATTGATGGTGCGGATGTCCTTCTCGGCGATGCCAAAGTCTTTCAACGCCTGGATAACCTTTTGAGTCTGGGTGTTATTTTCTGCCACGGCCTCGGCGGCAGTCAACTTTTCGGTATGCACACCGAGAAACAGGTAGGCAATATCAGGGGCTAAGTAAGCCGTCCCGGTGCCGGAAACGCTAAGCGTCCGCTGCGGGATCGGAGCTGCCTGGTTCACGGTAGTAGGCTGGCAGGCACTTAGCACGAGCGCAACCACGAATACCGCTGCAAGTAAAATGGATTTTGTCTTCATCATAAACTCCTTGTTGAAATGTTCTCTTCAGCCAGATAGACGTTGGGATGCAAAAAAAGTTCCTGTAGGGCGGGTCTGTTGCGAAGCACTCTATTAAAGATTAACCCGCTATATGTTAAGCAACCACCTATGTCACGCCAAAGGCGTGACCTGCAGATTGCATCTAAAAACGTTCCAAAACTCCAATATTTTCATGCACAAATAGAGAGTCAAATCCCCAAAAACTCCCAGATTTAGGGGTTAAAGGTCTTGTCTTTTCGCGCAATTGCCTGTACAATCCTGATACATTTGTTCTAAGAATGAGAAGCTATGCCAGTAAACTTCCAGCAGATCTATAGACGCGTGCGAGAAATTGCGGAGGGGGCGCACGAAAACAAGAAGATTCTCGAACAGCGACGCATCCGTGCTCGCGAGTTGCTCGCTCTCTATGCGTCGGATCTGGACTTCCTGCGCCGCAAGGTGGAGATGGCGAAAGAGTCCGACATCAACATCCGCTGCGCCGCACCCTTTACGGATTCCCTGGCCTCAATTTGTCCCCCCCCCGCTTCGGCCGGCGACACGACAATCATCGCCGCCGATGGATCCCAGGTCAACCCGGACCGTCATGCCGCGGTCCAGTTTTGTATCATCAACGTTGGTGTGATCGCCATGCGACTGCGGTCTGGCGAGGCACCCGCCGTGACCGTCGAAACAGAGCTCCTGTACGGGGATGAGCTCATGCACAACGGTTCTATCATTCCGGAGGGCATGGTGGCGATGCGACGCGACATCAGCGAGCGCATTAAGCTTGACGAGGTGTCGCGCGAAATCCCGGGGCCGATCATCAACCTGACCGATGGCACGCTCGAGTTGTGGGGCGCCAAAGGCGACGACCCGCAGGCGTATGCAAACTTCGTCGAGCAATATCTGGGAGTTCTCTCCCGCCTGTACGAACGCGGCGTCGTGACGGCGGGCTACGTCGAAAAACCAAGTGCCGATCTTGTGATCCGCTTGCTCGAGATCGCCATGGCAGACGATCAAGAGATCAAGCACCTGCGCGACTATCATCCATTGCGCGGTGTGAGTGACCGCTGGCTGTATGGCGAACTCGGAAATCCATTGCTGCCTTCGGGTTACCGTTCGGCAGTCTTCCAACTCCAATCGGGTTCGGAAAAGAAGTACAAAGGGGCGTTATCGTTGCACTTTTTTTATTTGAATGTCGGCACGGAAGGACATCCCTGGCCCGTGCGCGTGGAGATCCCCAAGTGGGTGGCAGAGGACTCCAAGAAACTGGATTTATTACATTGCACTCTGCTGGAACAGTGCAGAATGATGGGGAGCAGACCATATCCATACCTCCTGCACCGCGCCCATGAAACCGCGGTGATCAGATACGAGGAAAAAGGGCAAGTCGAACAATTGCTGGCGCTCGAGTTACGTCGAATCCATGCCGAAGTTGGCGACAACTCCAACAAGAGTTCGGCGAAGGGCTTGAAAGTAAGACACTAAATACGTAGTTCGTGTCATCCTGAGCGAAGCGAAGGCTCTCGTTCTGTACGAAACTGACTTTTGAAGAAGAGATTCTTCGGTCGCGAAGAACACTCCCTCAGAATGACATATACCTAAGACAAAAGACACAATACTTGACCGGGCGAGGTGTTCTCGCCTTCCACCGTATGCAGTGAAACTGGAAGCTCATCGGATGAGCTGACCTTACTACTACGGAGGCAGAATGACACAAATCGAAATCGGACGTCTACTGCGCGCAGGAACGACGGGTTTTACCGCGGGGTGCCGCGTGTCGCAGTTTACCGTGCCGGCCTTTGGAGAGCTCGTGCGCGCCCCGCTCGGCGATTCTTATCAGGTCTATGGTCTTATTCATGATATCCACATTGACGATGATGGGCTCGTTCGGCAATTGGTCACCTCGGAGAACGTCAGCGACGAGGTGCTGAAGGACAACCGCGAGCGGCGTATTGTCCCGGTGGAAATGGCGGTGCTGGCGATCGGGTTCGAGCAGGACGGCAAGATCTATCACCTGCTCCCGCCCCGCCCACCGCTTAGCCTGGACGTGATCTATCTCTGTGACGATGCGGATGTAGCGCGCTTCACGAGTGCCGGCCGCTTTGGCTACTTCCGGCACATACTGACCGCCAAGGATGCCCCCATTGGGGAAGTGATGGCGGCGCATCTCGCACAGGCTGCCCGGGCGCACGGCCGAAATGCCGATGCCTGGAAAGAGAGAGCCACACATGAGTTGATCACGCTACTGCGCGACGACTATCCTACCTTGATGTCTGTCCTCGGCGCGCTCAGCGATGTGAGTGTTTAGCAGGAAAGGCGAAAGAACTCGGGTGTTTTATGTATACCTCAACCCAACAAACGACTTTCCTGCCGATCCCCGCTGACGTGGAACGCATTGGCAAGGTGGTGCTGAACGCAGCCTACAAGGTGCACACCACCCTCGGTCCGGGACTGATCGAATCAGTCTACCAGACGGCGATGAAGCATGTCATCGAGAAAAACGGCGTACTGGTCAAAACCGACGTCAAGCTGCCGATTATTTTCGAAGGCACAAAGCTTGACTCTGGCTTGCAATTGGATATGCTTGTGGATAAGTCTGTGATCGTCGAATTGAAATCGGTCGAACGGATGAACATGTTGTACGAAAAGCAAGTGGTGACCTACCTGCGCCTGAGCCACCTGCGGCTTGGCTTTTTGATCAATTTCAACGTACCGTATTTGAAAGATGGAATTAAGAGGCTTGTGATTTAATAGGTATTTTTGGGAATGTCATCCTGAGCGCCCGCACCTGCGGTGGGGCAGGTGTAGCGAAGGATCTCTATTTACAAAACACGAGACTCTTCGCTGCGCTCACACCGCCCCGGTGCCCCTGCGGGGGAGTGACAATCATTTAATATGTCCGCCTTTTCCTTCATCCAGATCACCGACCATCACCTGCTCGAATCAGAAGACGCGCTTCGAGAGGGATTTTGTCCGGGGCACGCCCTGCGGCTGGTGATGCGGCACATCGCCGAGAACGTCGCCGAGAAAGCGGATTTCCTGATCTCGACCGGCGATCTGGTGGAACCGGAAAACGATGCAACGTACCAATGCGCGGTCAAGTTACTTGGTGTGAATTCGCCCGCCGCGCTGCCAGGTCCGCAGAAAGTGAACGTGGAAGGCTTGCAAGATTACCCGATGTATTTCCTGCCGGGGAACCACGACAGCCGAGAACTATTTACTCGTTATCTGTTCCCTGACTCACGGGCGCCGCTGCTTTACAACTTTACCTTCGTTCATAAAGATGTGCAGTTCATTTTTATGGATTGGGGTCCCAAATCCAAGGCTTGTTGGTACCCGGAGACGGCAGAATTCCTGGCAAATGCACTGCAATCGGATTTGCCTTCTGTTATTATCTGTCACCAGCACGTCAAGCAGCTTGGTGTTCGCTGGCTGGATGCTTTTCTGGCAGATGATCTTGAGGAATTCTGGAAGGTTGTGCTGGCAAACAAAGAGAAGGTGTTAGCTATTCTGTGTGGACATTGCCACATTACCTATGAAGACGAATACCGCGGCGTCCCGATTTTAGGATTGCGCTCTACCGCCTATCCCTTTGCCAGGACGGATGAACCAACTGTCATCCTGGCATCGCCGCACTATCGCTATGTTCATATTGAAAACGGAATTTTGACATCGAGGATTTATAAGGTTGTGATTTAAACGTATAGGGGCCGGCAGCTGCCCGTCCCTGCGAAAACGAGGTGATTATGGAAATCGAGCGAACGAAAATTGGTTATCTGGTCGGTGGTGGATTAAAGGAAAATTTCCGCGTGCGGCTGACCGTCTCTCCGCAGGAGATTCAGGAAGGCGCGTTCGTCGTCATCCAGAGCGGAGACTGGAACTATTACGGCATCGTCACCGACATCCAGCTTGGGTCCACAAACCCGCGCTTTGCCGACGAACAATCCGCCGACCGCTACCCGCCAAATATCGCCAAGGCGCTCCAGGGGCAGACGCTGTTCGCCAATCTCGAAGTGCTCCCCAACCTGATGCTCGAGATCGGACCCGAACCCGGCACGACCGAGTACGTCGACTGGAAGGGCATGATCGACGCCGGCTTGAAAGATCCGCCGCGCATCTTGCCGGTCAAGAACGTGCCGCCGCACCACGCCCAGGTCTATCTGGCGGATGCCGGCGACATCGCCGAGATCTTCGGGGACCCGATCCAGACGGGCAACTTTATCATCGGGTATACCCGCGAGCAGAACCACCCTGTCTGCATCGACATGGAAAAGTTCGTCCAGCGCTCGTCGGGCGTGTTCGGCGCGACCGGTACCGGTAAGTCGTTCCTGACACGGCTTGTGCTGGCAGGGCTGATCCAGTACAACAAAGCCTCGATCATGGTGCTCGATATGCATAACGAGTATGGCTTTGACGACGTCGCCTCCGACACCAAGTATCCCGTCGTCGGGTTGAAGAGCAAGTTCAAGTCCCGCGTGCGCGTGGTCGGTCTGGGAGCGGGCTCCACCATCCGCGGGCAGGTCCCGGATTTCAATCTCGAGCTCTCGTGCAACGACATCTCCACCTCCGACATCGAAGCGCTGACCCAGGAGCTCAACCTCAAGGAGACTACGCCCACCACGTTGAACGCCTTGTGGTCATCGTTCAAGGATCATTGGTTCGAGAGCTTCAAATGCATGAACCGCGAAGAAGTGGAATACGAAGACGAGAAGGGCCGGCCCAAGCGCTCGCCGCACCCCGATAGCGTGGCGGCCTGGGCGAATAACAACGGCGTCAATGTCACCGCCGCCGAAGCGCTGCACGACAAGCTGCGCCGCCTGTTCAACAAGCCGTATATCGTCGAGAAGCCCGCTGCCGATAGCGTCGGCGAGATCATCCGTGCTCTCGAAAGCGGACAGCACGTCATCCTGTCGTTCGGCGGGCACGAGAGCGACCTGGATTACCTGCTCGTCTCGAACCTGCTGACGCGCAAGATCCGCTCCGCCTGGGAGCACAAGACCAATGCCTTCCGCACGCACGGGATGCAGGAGCCGCGCCCGCTTGTGATCGTGGTGGAGGAGGCGCACAAGCTGTTGAATCGTGAAATGGCGTCGCAGACCACGTTCGCCACCATCGCCCGTGAGCTGCGCAAATATTATGTCACCCTGCTCGTCGTGGACCAGCGCCCGTCGCAGATCTATGACGAGGTCATGTCGCAGCTCGGAACGAGGGTCTCCGGCTGGCTCGGCGACGAGGACGACATCCATGCTGTGCTCTCCGGTCTTTCGGGACGGGAAGCGCTGCGCGGCATGCTGGCGCGTCTCCAGCCGAAGGAGGAAGTCCTCCTGCTGGGATGGGGTGTTCCGATGCCTTTACCCGTGCGATCCCGCCGCTACGACGACAAGTTCTGGAAGGAGCTGCTCGGCGGCATCGCCGGCGGCAATGGACATAAGCGCACCAAGGAACAGAATTTGAAAGAACTCGGCTACTAGTCTATGTCATTCCCCCGGAGGGGCACCGGGGCGGTGCCGTCTCGCACCGGCGTGCTCGCGGCACGAACGGTGTGAGGGAGCGCCAGCGACCGAAGAATCTCATTCTTTGCCGACTGCAGATCCTTCGCTTCGCAGGGCAACGAACGCCCGCTTCGCTCAGGATGACATCAACACAAAAACGGGAGAATGTGCCCACCAACAGACACACGAAGTCTTTTTCCCTTTATCCGTAATGCCAAATATGTTGGAGGCTCAAAAACAAGTCACTCTGAGGGAGCGTTTGTTGCGATTGAAGAGTCTCGCATCTCTAGGGTTTGAGATCCTTCGCTTCGCTCCGGATGACATTTTTTGAGATGGTTTATAAAAGTTAGGAGTGCTGCTTTGAACAACTACATATTTCTAACCGACGAAGGCTATACCTTTCAACCCGAGACCGGGGACGATCCGATGGAGATCGAAAACCTGCAGGTGATTGGCTTTGCGAAAGGGCTGGATGGCAATGACGCCTATCGCAACCTGCTGGCGGAAAACCCGCACCTGAAAGAGACAAGCTTCCAAAGGATTTTCTGTTATCAGTTGGACAAGGATTATGAGATAAACAGGAAAGACTATCACTTAAACGCAGAATAATATGTTTGTTGGCATACCAATCAAATAAAAGCTTCGAACAAAACAGGCTCGTTTGGGAGCCTGTTTTTCTGTTTGCCTCTCAACCTACAGGACAGGAATGGATTGCGAAACTTGTCGACTTCTGTATATTATGGTAATATACAACCATGATTGACCTGAGTCAGTTGACTGGCTTTGCCTGGGATGAAAGCAACCGTGAAAAGAATTGGGAAAAGCACGGGGTCTTGGCAAGTGAATGTGAAGAAGTATTTTTCAACCTGCCTCTCCTGCTCGAATCGGATGCCACCCATTCCCAAAGAGAGTCTCGGTATTATGTGCTCGGTCATACAATTGCTGGCAGGCGCTTATTCATCGCATTTACCGTTCGCGATGACAAAATCCGGGTCATTTCGGCCCGCGACATGAGCAAGAAGGAGCGAAAGATTTATGAGCAAGCAAATTCCTAAATTTAAAAACGAAGACGAGGAACGTGAGTTCTGGAGCGAAAACGATTCTTCTGATTATTTGAATTGGAAGAGTGCCGAACGGGTCTTATTTCCTAATTTGAAACCTTCCACGAGGGCCATTTCTCTGCGTTTACCTGAATCTCTCCTGGATGCAATACGCCAGATGGCGAATGAACGTGATGTACCTTATCAGTCTTTGATCAAGATGTTCCTGCAGGAACGAATTGAACAGGATTTCAAGTCACGCCATCTGCCCAACCACGGGTAAATCCTCATAATTCAACCCGGGACCGGCGACGAGCCGATGGAGATCGAAAACCTGCAGGTGATCGGCACCGCCCAGGGCACCAACGCCAACACTGCCTACCGCAACCTGCTGGCAGAAAACCCGCACCTGAAAGAGACAAGGTCCAAAGGATTTTTTGTTACCAGTTGGATAAGGACTATGAAATAAACAGGAAAGACTATCATCTAAACGCAGCATAATACGTTGATCTCGAATTACAAGAACATATAAAGTCCGGTCTGTTGGAATTTATCTTCAACAGACCGGATTGATTTATAAGATAAGAATTGGTATGATCTTCGATTGTTGACAAGACCTCTATAAAGGTTATTGAAAATGGAACTTTCACTGCCTGGTAACATAGCAGATTTATATTCAAGTAATAGTCAAAAAATCCGAGTGATGACTGAATATTGGGTGAATCATTGGACGTTCTGTCCCAATTGTGGCAATACGCTGAGACAATTTGAAAATAACAAGCCTGTCGCAGATTTTTATTGTAAGAATTGTTCCGAGCAGTACGAACTAAAATCGAAAGATGGGGATTTGGGGAAGAAAATCGTGGATGGTGCATACTCCACAATGATCCAAAGACTTCTTTCTGAGAAGAATCCCAACTTTTTCTTTCTTAGCTATAACAAATTCACATTGGAGATTAGAAACTTTCTAGCAATTCCAAAATATTTCTTTGTGCCAGGCATTATTGAAAGAAGAACTCCCCTGAGTCCAACAGCACGACGTGCGGGCTGGACCGGTTGTAATATCGTTATGGGCAATATTCCTCAATTCGGAAAGATCTTTTATATCCAGAATGGGGTTGCCAAAAGCAAAAACGAAGTACTGGATAGGTGGAGCAAAACAGATTTTGTAAAAGCCACAAGCAATATCGAAGCCAAAGGCTGGCTGCTTGATGTTTTGGTTTGCGTTGAAAGAATCAAGAAGCAAGAATTCTCACTGGAAGATGTTTATGCTTTTGAAGATCATCTCAAAGCTAAACATCCCTTGAACAATAATATCAAGGCAAAGATACGCCAACAATTACAATTCTTGAGAGATAAGGATGTAATCGAGTTTATAGAACGCGGACGTTATCGAATGAAGATTTACAGGGAATAATTAAATATGTCCAAAAACGATGATCACACTATTATACGTGTTGCTGATAATGACTGGAACAATATAATGGAAACCGTCTCCTTGGATGGAAGTTACTCCGACGAAATCAGAGAGGAAATTTGGACTGCAATTGAAAACATGGAAGATTTTTCATATCCCTTGTTAGTTGTGAAAATAGCAAATGGAAAAGCAACTGCCAAAATGTTCAACAATAAGCATACTGCGCAAAATTATATTGATTAGTCAAAAAAGAAATCGATGACAAATAGCCAGTATTTTTATATAAAAGCTACATATCAAAGTAGATGGTAATTTCTCGTTGAGCGAAGAATGACCTGCCCCGGAGAGACATGGTCCACTCTCGGGGCGTTTTTATTAAGCTGCAAAGTACCCCGGTCCCTCTAGTAGAGGAATTCCTATCCATAATCAAGAACTCAGAAGGCCGGCTGCCTCTGAGTTCTTCATGTCATCTTTGTCATCGCTATCGCTTTTACCCGTTTTACTGAGTCTGGAGCCAGGCAATAAATTCCCGTGCTGGGATAACGGGAATCTCCCGAAAGGACCTTAATCCAAGTAGGTGGTGATCTCCACTGACAATGAAATCTACCTTGCCAGCTACGGCGGCTTCCAAAAATTTATTGTCAGTTGGGTCAGCGACAATCACATGAATTTCTTCCTGCAGCGTAACAAATTCCCCTAGTTGCAAAAGATAGTCAGAGACGGCGACAATTTCGCCCGGTGGAATTTTGAATTTCGGACGGTTAATGACTTCGAGATATTCCCGAGCAATGGCATCTGTAAGCACAAGTTTGAACTTTCCCGCCTTCCACTCATCAACGATCACAGCGAGGCTGCCGCGTAACAAGGCAGAGATAAAAATGTTTGTGTCAAGAATCACCCGCATTATTTGCCTTCACGCACGGCACGAATTTCGGCTTCGATGTCTTCTTCGCTGATATTCATTTCTTTTGCACGCGCGCGAATGGATTTTAGGGCTTCCTCAAATTTTTCGTCAAGTTCTTTTTGCTCATTGGGGATACTAAGCTTTAAGTAGCGAATAAACGCCAGAACATCCGGAAGGCGTGTTTCTGGCAATGTGGAAATTTCAGCCATAATAGTTTGTTCTAACTCTGTCATACCGTACCTCTGCTAATAATTATACTCCCTGACAAATCGGGACTACATCGACTAAATAAGTGGATCAAACGCTATTTCCTCTCATAAACTGCCTGGGCATCTCGGTCTTGTGTCCTGTGCGCACCGGGTATGATTTAAGTATATTTTCAAAAGACACTTGCCCTTGAGAGACATGGTCCGCTCTTTGAGACGTTGTTATTAAAGTGTAGGTTTGGATCTTGCCTCCTTGCAATCTTGTAAAACCGAAACTAAAGCCTTTCCTTTACAATCAAACAGCATTAAGCATGTAAATGCAAGATCAATGTAGGATCAATGTAAGGTTTATGTAGAATTTGAACCCGACAGCAAACTGAGCTTGAGAAAGAGTAGGCAACCATGACCAAAGTAGTGCTTCAACCTGGACTTCGTGAGCTACGGGGCAAAATGGGCGATTGGACGTACCGACGGATGTACGGCAAGCAGACCGTCATGAAGACCCCTGATATGTCCAGGGTCAAGTGGAGCAAGGCGCAGAAGGCAAACCGCGAACGCTTCCGCAAGGCGATTGCCTATGCCCGCCGTGCAATGGCAGACCCTACGGTCCGTGTCCATTATGAGACGGCTGGGAAGGAAACAGGCCGGCAGCCGTTCCGTGTAGCAGTCTCGGATTATTATGCGGGCAAGAATTTACTGGAAAAATAGCAAGCAGATTGAGGAAAAGCCGAATAAGAAACGCGGAAGGTGCAAACGTTCCGCGCCTACCTGTTGTGCTCAGGGCTTCGTTGATATCCCGTAAAGTAGGGACGGGGTTATTCCGTCCCTGCACATTTACAATGTTGCGCCGTTGACAATCTCCAATGATCTGAGTAGTATCCAAACGTACTGTCTGCATAACAAGTTTCATAATTGCGTACAGTTGCTACCTCTCGAAGGAGAATGTATGGGTTTCAGTTTTTGCCCGACCGCAGTTGTCGCAGCCCCCGTGGAAAGTGTCTGGGAGCTACTCATGGAGCCAAAACTCTACGATGAGTGGTGGGACGCACGTACAGAGCGCGTCGTGCCCGATGGAAAGTCCACGCCTGGACAGGTGCGCGATTTGAAAACATCCGGACTCGGTAGAACGTAGGGTATGTCGCTTCGAGTAGAGAGTGTAAATCCTGAAAAGCACCAGATCCAGCTGCACGTGATGCTTCCCCTTGGCATGATCAACGATGTCACCGTCACATGCACACCAATTGACACTACTTCCTGTCTTGTACAATTTGGCTGAAACTTCACCCTCCCACCAGGCTGGTTGGGTTGGATGATCGAAAGATTTGGCGCCAACGCCTTCGAGGTAGACATACAGAAGACGTTGCAAAGCCTCAAGCGGACGGCGGAAGCTCGTTATCGCAGCAGAGTTGGTGAGAAGCATTGAATATAATGTGCTCCAATAATACAAAGACTCTGTCATTGTGATGCTGTAACATCTTGCAGGGCGATCAGTTAAGCACTATGCCCAGGAGCAGACGTGCTGCTCCTGGAAAATTCCATTAAGGAGTAAAAAATGGCTTATACCTTGGATACGAAAGTTGGCGAGCTGTTGAAGGACAGCCACGCCGTGGAAGTGCTGGAAAAGCACGTGCCGGGCGTCTCGAAGAACCCGATGATCGGGATGGCATCCGGGATGACGATCAAGTCCCTGCTGACGATGCCGCAAGCCCAGCAGTACGGCGTGACCGAGGAAAAGGTAAAACAAGTATTGGATGAGATCAACGCCCGCAAGTAGTTAACGACAACATGCAGGGACGAGGCGCCCGTGCCAGGATGGATTCCTGTCGCGTGGTGCCTCGTCTCTCTTTATTGATTGGTGGGATTATTCCGAAGAAAACTTAATAGGATTGAAGTTATCCTAAATTTGTTGTACACTGATGACAGGATAGTCACCTAAACAGGCGGGTCGAATGTCTCTGTAGTTCAATCAGGAGGTCGTTTTTAATGAAGAATAGGCAGCTTACCCCCATTAGCGATGAAACTCTTGGAGCGAACGCCCGCAGGCTGGTGATCCTGATTCCCGGCATGGGTTCGGACCATAAAAGCTGGAAAGTGTTGGTGAAGAGACTCCAGCAGGAGACAGGCTATCGACCGGACGAAGCCCAATGGATGTCCTTCGACCATGGCATCCATGTTCTGAGCCCGGGACCCATTCGCCCCTTATTGCTGCGAGACCCGCACCAGGCAGGCAACCTCGAAAGCCTCACCCTGGCTCTGCGCAATCTGATCGATGGCCAATGGGCCGAGCACAAGCTAAAAACTGGCAAAGACTATGAAGATGTGGTGCTCATCGGTCACAGCTTTGGCGGGCTGATTGCACGCCGGGTCTATTTGTTAGCAGCGGATGCCGTTCCCCGGCAGAATCCTTCGCCCTGGGGTGAGCGGGTCAGCCGCATCGTGCTGTTTGCCGCGGTAAACCGGGGGTTCAACCTGAAACGTCTGAACTGGTTCCTGAATATGGGGGCGTGGCTAGCCCGTATATCTTCCCGGCGTATTTTCTATATGGAGGACGTATTGCTGGGTTCTGACTTTGTCACCAATCTGCGTATCGACTGGATCCGTCATTTCAGTGCACTAAGCGGGCAATGGCCCGTCGACACCACAGAGGCCGGTGGGCAGCGAACGCGCATCCCACTGGTCGTGCAACTTCTTGGCGATGAAGACGGTATCCTGAGCCGGGAGGATAGCAAGGACGTGCTGGCGTTTACCAATAGCCATTATATAGAAATCGCCAGTGCAACCCACGGAAACCTTTACCGTCTGGAGCCGACCTATGCTCCCGACCCGGATGCTCGCTATGCGGTGCTGCGAGAAGCCTTCGTGGGCGATCCGCAGAAGATGCGGACGGGCATAGCTCTTCGTCCGTCACCTTCGCCCTACAAGCGGGTAGTAATGATCCTGCATGGGATTCGCGCCTCCAACGTCGATGCATGGATCGACGGGCTCAAAAGCAAATTAAAAGCGAAAGATAGTCTGGAGACCCATGTGGTGACGCCTACCTATGGTTACTTCAGCGCGCTGCGATTTGCGCTTCCTTTCGTACGCAGAAGGAACATCCCGATCTTCCGGGATGAATACACCGAGCAGCTTGCCAAAAATCCGCAGGCAGAATTCAATATCATTGCCCACAGCAACGGATCGTACATGCTGGGATGGTCTCTCGAGCGAACCCCAGGCATGCGGTTCCAGAATATCGTCTTGGCGGGCAGTGCTCTCCCGCCGGAACAGGATTGGGACACGCTCATGCAGCCCGATGCCCGGGGCAACAGGCAAGTGGGTCGCGTCCTAAACGAGCGAGCGAATCACGATATTCCGATTGGAATTCTGTGTAGTGCCCTGCGCGGAATTGGCATGCGAGATATCGGACCAGCCGGGTTCTCGGGGTTTGTGAATGCCTCGACCTTCGAAGTTGCTTATCATCCGGGCGGGCATGGCGACGCACTCATCCCAAAAAACCAGGATCGCCTGATCGACTTTGTCCTGGGTGGCAACCCACCTGAGCCATCCTGGCTGCTCGAAAAACCCTTCCTCTTCGGCGGCTTGTCGCGTGCGGCTCCATACCTGATCTGGTTAATTCTCATCGGTCTGCTGGGTTTGGTATATGGGATTGCTTTCCCAGGCCGTATGTTCAATCGCAAACATACCAGCCGACTGCTGGCTGGCTTTCTCGCCGTGTTGACCGCGTTGGACTCCCTGTAGTCAGGACCAGGCGGACAACCTGCCTCCCTACTCCGTTGGATGGATAAACATGTGCAACCAGGGACCTCCCGAGATTTCGGGAGGTCTTGCTTTACCGCTTGTCTAATAAACCAGTAAACTGTTTATGTCAATTGCAGGCTAAACTTACAATATAAAGTGTACAAAATTATGCGGCACTCTGTACAATACTTTCCATTCTTCTGCATCTGACCAATCCCCGGAGGCAAACATGACATCTTTCACTCAATGGCGCTATGACCGTCTGACCTGGATCGAAATGAAGGAAGTGCTCAAACGTACCCCGCAGCCGGTGGTCGCCATCCCGTTTGGGACGGTGGAGGATCACGGTCCGCACCTGCCGCTCTCGACCGATAACGACATCCTCGAGGCGGTGCTATCGGAATGCG
>DATHUN010000229.1:0-1812 GCA_035462205.1 Anaerolineales bacterium | reverse complement strand
ACTCGATGGCGGACGAATTGGGATTGGAGCAATCTCCATCGGCTTAGCACAGGCCGCCTTTGAGCATGCCGTCAGCTACGCCCGCGAACGACACGCATTCGGCAAACCCATTGCCGAACAACAGGCGATCCAATGGATGCTTGCGGATGCAGCGACAGAGCTTGAAGCCGCCCGCACCATGCTTTACAAAGCAGCCTGGCTCAAAGAGCAGGGGCGCAATTACAACAAGGAAGCTGCCATGGCAAAAATGTACGCTACCGAAATGGCTGAACGCGTCTGCCGCAACGCGATCCAAATTCATGGTGGATATGGTTATTCGAGTGAATATCCGGTCGAACGCATTTACCGCGATGTGCGTCTGATGACCATCGGCGAGGGCACCAGTGAAATTCAGCGGCTTGTCATTGCCAGACACGTGCTGGCAGAAGAATAAAACAAAAAAGCCACTGAATATCAGTGGCTTTTTTATGAGGGTGTATCAGGGAAGTTATTTGACGGCAACGAAGATCAACACATTATCCGCATTCGTGAGTGTCAATGTGTTGTCCTTGATCATGTATTCCGCCGTACCAGATAGCACCTGAGTTATCGCGCCTTCCTGTGCCATTCGGGCGTCATCACAGGCCATCAGTGTGGAAACAACCTCGCGAAAGGTGATTTTATTCGCGTCTATTTGATAGGTTCCTCCGAGAGAATTGCAGCCTCCGCTCCCGGTGACATTACCTTTTCCATCAAACGTTAATGTGGCTCCTGCATCGGTCACGGCAGGTGTAGGAGTCTCCCTTGGACCGTAGGCTGTAAGTTTCCACATCCCTTCCAGCGGCGCGGCTTGCTTGGAAGCGCAGCCAGAAAGCAACAGGCTGAGCAATATCAAGAATAGAACGTATCTTTTCATCTCATACTCCTTCTGGGTTTGTTCACCCAAAAGACGAAGCCCAACGGATTAAGTTCCCGAAAAACGACCGTCCTTGGGGAATCCTTTGCCATGACCGAGACAGAGTACAGCACGGAAAGGAATGGCGACCCGGGCTAATCAGCTTCTTTTATGCCGATCTGGATCGGAAAATGATCGCTGAATCCCATTTCATTCACCGGCTTGCCCATACCCCCAAACGGGATCGGCTGACCGTTTCGATCAGCCATACCAGGGAATTTTACAATGCTCATCGATTCAGGAACAATTTTGAATGGCGAGGCAACCTTTAACCAATTCTTGTTGACCAGGAACTGATCGAGCAGATTGGGTCCATCGTAATATAAGGTGCCCAAGCCTTTGCCCATGAGCGACCACATCAAATTGAGAAAATAGGGATCTCGGCCTCTTATAACAGTAGTGGGAACACGACGGCACAGTGCATAATTAACAAGCGACTCATTGAACGGCTCATCATTGAAGTCTCCCATGGCAAGAACGGGCATGGTCTCTCCCTTGACCTCGAGGATACGCTGATGAAAATACGCCATTGTTTCTCCTGCCATCACTCTGTACGCCTCCGACTCCGCCTGGCCGCCACTGCGAGAGGGCCAGTGATTTCCGAGGACAATGATCTGCCGCTGGTGCGCGATGGTTTGGAAAGTTACCTGCACGATATCACGCGTTGCCGTTCGCCGCATGACCACATGGTAAAAAACATTATCCTCCACCGGCAATGGGACTTCGAACAGATCGGCGTCATAGATGAAGGCGACGTCAATCCCGCGGTGATCGGGGGAATCGGAATGGATGACCTGATAGTTCCGTCCCATCGCAGACAAGCGCTGCAAGAGAAGGTCAAGCACATATCGATTTTCCACTTCACAAACGCCCAGCAA
>DATHUN010000228.1:0-2969 GCA_035462205.1 Anaerolineales bacterium | reverse complement strand
TCAAATCGGTCGGCATTGCCGTGCAGGACGCCATGGCAGCACAGGTCGCCTTGAACAATGCGCGTACGATGAATATTGGGTTCGATATAAAATTCTAATGGTAGAGACAGGCAGTTGTCCGTCTCTACAATAAAGAAAGATGTAATGGACCTACTAACCACAGCTGACGTTGTCATCATTGGTGGCGGCGTAATGGGAGCCAGCGCTGCCTATCATCTCGCCAACCGTGGCGTAAAGAATATTGTCCTTCTCGAAAAGGAGCCATTCTTCGGTACAGGCGCGACGGGTCGCTGCGCGGGTGGCGTCCGCTATCAATTTTCAACAGAAGTGAACATCAAGCTCTCCTTGGCAAGTTTGCCAATGTTCGAACGCTTCGCACAAGAGATTGGGCAGGATATTCAGTACCGCCAGTGCGGCTACTTATTGATCGCTACTCAGGAAACGGATGCAGCCAATTTCAAAACGAACGTCAATCTACAAAATCGCCTGGGTGTACAAACTCAATTGCTCACTGGGGACGATGTTCGGGCACGATTGCCACAAATGAAATTTGACGATGCCCTTGCCGGGACGTTCCACCACAAGGATGGACTCGTGGATCCGAACAGCGTCGTCGCCGGGTATGTCGGCGCGGCGCAGAAGCTGGGAGTCCGTGCCATTACGGATGCTGGGGTGACAGGAATTCGGATTACTGGGAAGAAAATTGAAGCGGTGGAAACAACGCAGGGGGTGGTTGAGACACGCATGATTCTTAATGTCGCCGGTCCATGGTCGGGGTTGATCGGCAAAATGACAGGAGTCCATATTCCTGTCACTCCCGTCCGCAGGCAGATGTTTACGACAAATCCATTGAAAGAAGTCGCCGAAGATTTTCCGTTTGTCATTGATTTCGGTCAGTCCCTGTATTTCCATCGTGAAGGGGAAGGCTTACTGATCGGGATGAGCAATCAACATGAAAAGCCTGGCTTCGATCAGAGTGTGGATGAAGAATTTGAATTCGTCAATCTCGAAGCGGCGATTGCACGCATGCCTTTGCTTACGCATGCCAGCCGCGCTTCGCATTGGGCCGGATTATATGAAGTCACGCCGGATGCCCATCCTATTTTTGGCGGCTGCGACGTGGAAGGATTTTTGATTTGCACCGGCTTTTCCGGTCACGGCTTCATGCATGGACCCGTCGCCGGCAAATTGATGAGCGAATACATCCTCGACGGAAAATTCTCTACCGTGGATGTCTCGATGCTCGACCTGGCACGCTTCGAAGAAGGAAGATTGATAAAAGAGTACAATGTGGTGTAAGTCTCCATTGGTTGAGTAGCCCCGCATATTTTTGCGGGATATATCGAAACCAACGACTTCGATTCAAATAGAAGATAACTTGAAAAGTGGTGGTTTCGACTGCTTACGTCTCAACCACCGGTGAAGAAATCGTATGCCATCCGCTGAAATCATAACCATTGGAACAGAGATCTTACTCGGTGAAATCGTAGACACCAACACCCGCTACATTGCGCGCACCTTACGCGGCATGGGCGTGGACTTATATCGCACCATCACTATTGGTGACAATGTGGACCGGATCGCCGAGGCGATTCGTCATTCGATGCAGCGCGCTGAAATTGTCATCACCACCGGCGGCTTAGGCCCCACTGTGGATGATCCCACCCGCGAGGCGGTGGCAAAGGCTGTAGGTGTGGAGACGGAATTTCGTGAATACCTTTGGGAGCAGGTGGTCGCAGTCATCTCTCGTTATGGCCGCAAGCCGTCGGAGAATCAAAGACGGCAGGCTTACGTTCCGAAGGGGGCGCTTGGCATTCCCAATCCCGTTGGCACCGCGCCGTGCTTTATTGTCGAAACAGAGCGCAACGCGGTCCTGTCGCTGCCCGGCGTGCCGAATGAAATGGAGCACATCCTGCACGAATCCATGATTCCCTATTTGCAAAAGCGATTTAACTTGAACGAGATTATCAAGATCCGCATATTGCATTGCTCCGGTTTGGGTGAAGGCATGATCGATGAAAAGATCGCCGATCTCGAAACGCTCAGGAACCCCACTGTCGGGCTCGCCGCCCATACCGGCGTGGTGGACATCCGTATTGCCGCGAAGGCAAAGGACGAAGCCGAAGCAGACGAGATGATTTCTCAAATCGAGAATCAAGTTCGCGAACGGCTCGGGGACGTGGTCTTCGGAGTGGATGAAGATAAGCTCGAGGATGTCACTCTTACCACGGTGGCAAAGCGCGGCTGGACGCTGGTGGGAGTCGAATCCGGGCTGGATGGATTGCTGGCGAGAAAAGTTCCACATACGCTTTCCCTGTCGGACCTATCACCGGATTCTCTGTTAGCCGCCTTACGCGCCGCCCGAGCGGATGCGAATGCAGATGCGGCGCTCGGCGTTGCGATGTACCTCGAAGAACGTGCCGCCACGATGGCGCTGATCACGCCGAGTGGAGAAAAGACTCATCGCATCACCTACGGCGGACCGCCGCGCAGTCTGGCGCGCTGGTCTGTAAACCTCGCCCTGGACTGGCTGCGGCGACGCGCCATGGAAAGCGAGTAATATGGAGCCTCCCCGGAAACAGTCGCACGGGTGGACGATTTTGATCTGGGGGATGAACGGGGTTGCGCTCCTTACCATGATTGGCTTCTCGATCTTTTCCCGGACGAGTCTGGATGCCTCCGCTGCGAAAGCCGCCACCTCCACGCCGCGCCCCGCTGAGACAAGGAAAATTCCTCCAACCAGTTATTTCCTGCCTACACTGACACCCAATCCGTTTTACACGCCGCCGGTGTTTGAAACCCCTACGCCATTTGTGCTGGCTTATGGTCCGCGTCCTGCGATTATCGGATTCTCGCTGGCCGGGCGGCCGATCGAAGCGTATACCTTCGGCACAGGTGGGAAACAATACCTGATTGTGGCGGGCATTCACGGTGGCTATGAAGGGAACACCATCGCTCTTGCAAATGAG
>DATHUN010000227.1:0-2295 GCA_035462205.1 Anaerolineales bacterium | reverse complement strand
TACGTAAAGTCGCCCAGCTTGCGATATTCGAAAGGGTAGATCATATTCTGTTGAATGTCATTGTGAGGAGGAGCGGAGTGACGACGAAGCAATCTTCATTTAATCGATAACAGCTTATCGACAGGAGAGTGCCGCTACGTGAGATTGCCGCGGGCGGACAATCACCGCCCTCGCAACACCGCTGCGATCTGGCGGGGCAATGACATAATATTCTTTATTGATGTTCCAACAATGTCAATGCGGCGGCGATCGAAGGATCGGTTTCAAAGGTATAGGTATCCCATGGCGCAAACGCCTCGATGTCGGTGACAATGCCGGTCTCCTCCCAGTTGTCCTTGGAATGTGCTTCATAAAACCTCTCCGACGCCAGCCAGAGTTCAGATCCGTCGTCAAAATCGAAGCCACGCAACAGCTCCACGTTGCCGAGGCTGGTTTCCCCGCTGATCTTGGCACCGCGCGAGTCGCGCATGATACCGGCGAAGATCTCGCCATAACTGGCTGTTTCCTTGCTGACCAGCACCACCAACGGCACCGTTTGTGAGTTTTGGACCGGATTCGCATCGATGGCCACTGTACGCGACCTGTCGCGGCTGGCGAAGCGACCAACGTCGCCTGAAGTGAAATAAGACATGACCGCATTGGCAACCGTGCTGATCCCACCGCCGTTCATGCGCACATCCACGATCAATCCATCCAGCGTGCCGAAATCATTTAATGCTTTTTCGACCTGCGCCGGAACAGCCTGATCATAGAAGGACGGGATGAAGAGATAGCCGATTTTCGACCCATCCGTGGTGGCAACGAGGCGCGCCTCGACCCGCACATTGCCTTCGATGTTATGGCGGATCAGCATGACCGTGCGCGGTTCTTCTCCCAGCGACTGGACAGTCACCATCACCTCGGAACACTCCGGTCCGCGCAGGCGGTTAATATCCTCATCCAGAATGGGAAGGTTATCGGCGGTCAAGAGGATATCGTGCGGCTTGATGCCGGCGTGCTCGGCGGAAGAATTAGGGAAGGTCGCAATAACGCTGATACGCTGGTGTTCTTTATCAAAATTTCCATAGATCCCTACGCCCACATACTGACTTTCGCCTTTGAGCTCCTCTTCGGAAGCCTGCACTTCCAGCGGCGACAGGAAGAACGAATGCTCATCGCCAAGCTCTTCGATCATCTTTTGCATTTCCAGATAAAACTCATCCGCGCCCAGACCTGCTTCAATCTTGGCGCGGTAGCTTGCTACAATTTCCGTCCAGTTCTTTCCGTTGAAATCCGGATAGACATAGGTAGTTTTTACGATGTCACTGACCTGGTCCAGAATACGAAGCTGCTCGCGCTTGGAAATATCCGCGTTGGGATGCGCTTCCGGTGTGACTTGCGCGATCACCTCCGGCGCGACCGTTGCCAGCGGAACCGTGGCACATTGCGGTGGAATATAGGCCGGGACCAGAGCGACCGTCGTCGGGGATGCAACGGGTGTTTCGGTGAGCGCAGGCGTACCGGTCGCGATCGCTGTCGCGGTCGGCGGCATGACCATCTGGGTCACATAATTGCATGAGAGCAGCGCCAGGATCAAAAATGCAAATGCCAGTTTTCTTATTTTCATCAATCACCTTTGTACTCTGTCAGGGATACATCCGCAGGAGGCAGATTTACCTCCGATACCAAGCTCAAAAAAAGTTGGAAAGGAAAAATCTATGGAATAGAACTCTTTACTTCAGCATGGAATGCATTGCATAGCCACGGTTTTCAATTTGCGTGAGATTTCGGAACCGCATTAACAGCGACAGGGAATTATAAATTCCATTCCTTAACGCGCTCTAATAGCTCGGCGATCGGTCTCAAATCGGACACATCCACAGCCAGGTGTTTGATCCGTGTGTGGTCATAGGGAAAGACGCGCGCACCCTCCCGCAAAAAACGGGCCCGGCGGTTGAACTCTTCACGCCTCAGATATCCCGCCAGCAGGATATCCATATCATAGATCCAGAGATTGCTCCAATCTGCTTGCTCGATGACGTGGGTCTCTTTCCGTGCGGGACTGTGGATTCCCAGGCGCTCATTCGGCCTGTTCTGCATGTGGATGTATGCCAGGGAGAAGAATCCGGTCTCGATTTCGACCCGCCTCTTCGGCGGAATCTCGACCGTCAATGAGCTCATCTCGCCACCCGCCGCTTGCCCGCCGAGTTCGAGGCGTTGACTCACCGCAGCCTCGGATTTCAATATCAGCTTCCCGAGCGGATTCCATTGCCGCGGCCGCACCCACGCCTCGGGCATCGTGTGAACAAAATAATA
>DATHUN010000226.1:0-4731 GCA_035462205.1 Anaerolineales bacterium | reverse complement strand
GGTCTGCGCCCTCGATCAGCATGACCGTTGCATTCGGCACATCCACGCCGACCTCGATCACGGTTGTAGAGACGAGAATGTTGTATCGCCGATCGCGGAACTTAAACATGGTCTCGTCTTTTTCCTGTGGACGCATCCGTCCATGCAGCAAGCCTAATTTCAGATCTGGGAACACTTCCTTCGAAAGAGTCTCATAATCATCCACTGCGGCGCGGGCTTCGATCTTTTCACTCTCTTCGACGAGCGGGTAGATAATGAATGCCTGCTTGCCATCCTTCACTTGGCCACGCAGCAACGTAAAGGCACGCTCGCGCTCCTGTGGTCGCAGCACATAGGTGTTGACCGGTTGGCGCCCAGCGGGCATGACATCCATGATGGAGATGTCCAAATCGCCATATAACGTGAGAGCCAAGGAGCGTGGAATTGGTGTGGCAGTCATTACCAACAGATGTGGATTCGATCCCTTGGTTCGCAAGGCGGCGCGCTGTTCGACGCCGAAGCGGTGCTGTTCGTCAATCACTACAAATTGCAGGTCCTGGAAGATCACCGGTTCTTCAATTAACGAGTGTGTGCCGATCACGATTTTGATAGAACCATCCGAGAGTCCGGCACGAATGACTTCCTTTTCCGGTTCGGGTGTATCGCCCACCAGCAAACGGATCTGATTCGGTTGCATGGTCCCGTTTTCGCCGGCCAGCAGACGCGTGAAGCTGCGATAGTGCTGCTCTGCCAAAATGGATGTGGGGGACATGATCGCGGCTTGCGCACCGTTATTGACGATCATCGCCGCGGCAATGGCTGCGACGACGGTTTTACCGGACCCCACATCCCCTTGCAGGAGGCGATTCATCGGCTTGCCTGAATCGAGGTCGGCACGAATATCATTGATCGCACTTTGCTGAACAGACGTCAATGTGAAGGGCAGGCTGGCGATACGGGCACTTAGCCACTCATCCGGCACTGGGAAGCGCCGGGCATCCACCGATTTCCAATCGCGCTTTTGACGCAGCACGCCCATTTGTAGATAAAAGATTTCGTCGAAGCCCAGACGTTCTCGGGCTGCTGTGAGTTTTTCCTGCGAGTCGGGGAAGTGCACCTGCATCAAGGCTTGGCCGAGCGGCATCACCCGCGCCGAGGAACGGACGCTTTCGGGCAATGCATCCACCACATTGGGCGCCCAGAACTCTACCACCTGCTTCATGATGCGGCGCAGCCATTTCTGTGTGATGCGCTCCGTCAGCGGATAGACAGGCACGATACGGTTGGTATTGAGGTTTTCGATATCCACCGATTCGGTATCGGGGTTGTTCATCACGAGCCGACCGAGATACTGGTCGATCTTTCCGGAGACGGAAATTGCATCCCCTGGTTTGTGACGATTTGCCATCCAGGGTTGGTTGAAGAAGGAGAGGCGTAACCCGCCGGTTCCATCGCTGATGATGGTTTCCACGATCGATGCTTTGCCGCCGCGAATCGGTCGAGTGTGGACGGTCTGTACCGTTCCGATCACGGTGACAATCTCACCGTACATCAGGTTCTTGATCGGCTTGAGCTGTGAGTAATCGTCGTAGCGGCGCGGATAGAAATAGAGCATATCGCCGAGGGTGTGCAGTCCTAGCTTGGCAAGCGACGAGGCGTTGCTTGGTCCGACGCCTTGAAGCACAGTCAGCTGGGCATCCAATGCGGCGGGCGTGGCGGAGGTCCGTGCACCGGGGACGTTTTGCGAGCGCGGTGGAGCGACATGTTGCTGCCGTGGTTGCTGGGATTGTTCTTTGTAGAGTGGTTCCGGTTCCGGAGGCAGAGGCGCTTCCTCTTGGGGAGGTGGTGGTTGCGGTAAACGCTGTTTTGATTGGACTTCGACCTGTTGGACCGGCCGTGTTTTCTGCGCTGCCTCGGGATAGGTTTCGCCGATGCGCTTCCACAATCCTCGCAACGCGTCGGCGCGGGACTGGGGAGTGAGCCCGTCATAGGAGCGCAAGCGCTGTACAACTGCCTGGATCACTTCCTCTTGGATTTGGTCAGCACGGGCATCCCCTTCCCAATAATCAAGCATCTTGGCGAGTCCGCCAATAATGGCGCTGTTACTATATCCGTTCTCATGTTCGAGACGGAAGAATTTACGTAATTTTTCGAGTGAAGGCTGCATATTGTAATTTTATCATGTGGATTAAAAAACCTTGCGAAGGCAGAGATTTCATACGAAATTGAGCAACCCACCTTCTATTCGAGCGCTCAGGCGGCCTCAGCAGGGTGGATCCCGGCGGTTGGCTACTTAGATTACTTTTTCACCGCCGCAAACCCCAAACCATTCGGACCCACATGCGTGCCGATGACGGGCGTCACATTGACCAGCAAAATATCGCGCGGCACCGCTTGGCTGGCAGTTTCCATCATCGCATTAAGAAACCCGCGGGCGCGAGCTTCCGCGCCAGTGTGCATGATCGCCAGTCTTTCGAGCGGACCCATCTGCAGTAATAAATTCAACATTCTTTCATTTGCCTGTTTTGTCGTGCGTACGGCGGCGACAGGCTTGACTTCACTGTTGATTAATTCGATTACCGGCTTGATATGAAGCAGACTACCCAGGCGCGTGAGAATGCCAGGAACACGTCCGCTGCGGCGCAAATTGTCCAACGTGTCGAGGGCGGCGTGGACGCGGACGCGCTGACGGGTGGACTCTATGGCTTCGAGAGCGGCTTGCAGTCCCAGCTCGGCGGCTTCGGCCGCGGCAAGGACCTGGAAGCCAAGCCCTAGTGAGAGCGATGTGCTGTCAATGATGGTGATTTTACCGGCGAACTCGTTGGCCGCCTGGCGGGCAATATTTAAAATGGACGTCAACGCGCCGGCGGCATGGATGGAAAGGACATGGTCACAGCCGCCCCGCAGGAGTACTTCATAACGGCTGCCGAATTCGCCAATCGAGGGCGCGGCCGTCGTCGGTTGCGTTTGGATCGAGGGCAGTCGCTTGTAGAAGTCTTCGCGCGAGAGTCCGACCCCATCCGCATATTCCTTACCCTCCAGAACGAGAATAGATGGGATGACCTCCAATTCATGTTCTTCAATCAGATAGTGGGGAAGGTCGCAGGTGGAGTCGGTAACGATTCCGATTTTCATTCTTTCTCCCGATCGAGCCAAAGTTCGCGGTATTGACGGTTCCAGTCGATGAGAAAACGGTAGGCAATCACGAGACCACAAGCAACGGCAATCCGGAATTCCATGCCACGTAAGTTGAGCAGCCAGAAGAATGGCGAGATCAAAATCCCTGTAAGCACACTGGCGCGGGCTCCATGGCGTAGGAGCAAGAGAAGCGAAAGCAGCAAACCAAGCCCCAAAAGCATGGCGAGCCAATTTACGGCGAGAAGAGAACCACCAAAAGTGGCGAGTCCCATGCCGCCGCGGAATTGTGCGAATAGGGGCCAGCAATGACCCGCCACTGCAGCGGCGGCAGTGAGAGGAACGATGTAAAGCAAGATACCCTGCGAGTATGAGCTGTCAACTTGCCTGATGTGCATAGCCAAGTAGGTTGGCAGAAATCCTTTTGCCATATCCAGAATTAAGACAAGCGCGCCCCAGCCGAAGCCGGCCTGCCGAATCGTGTTCGTAGTTGTTGCATGACCTGATCCCGATTCACGAACATCCACCTGTTTGACGTAGCGCGTGATCCAGATCGAAAAGGGGAGTGAGCCTGCCATGTAACCAAGAACCGGCAGGAAAATGATCCAAACATTATTCATGTTCGCGAGTATAGCATAGAGGGGGAAAGCATTAAAACAGGCTAAATAAGTTAAGAATATTAAGAGTCAGAATTTGCAAACCTGTTATGGAGGCGTGTTTTGTGGGGTTTTGAACAAATTTTGCCAAAAACCACCCATGACTTAAGTCTCACATTTACAGATATGTTGGCGATTTTCTGTGTGCGTTTCTTCTTGTTTTCCCTAACCGCGCCTAAAGTTATAGCTGTTCGCTGTGGTTCTGCCTCATACAAAAGTGAACAAGAAATAAACAAGGAGAAAACAATGAACAAAACAATCTTAAGAACCATCAGTTTGATCATGGCATTCGCCCTGACGTTTGGGATGTTCAAGCCTGGTCAAGCCAAATCAGTCGGGTCTCCGATTAACCCTCTTTTGCAGATGAATACATCTGCAACTTTATCCACGATTGTGGCAGAGGCCGACAGCCGGGTGCGTGAAGCTAGCCCCAATGCTAACTTTGGAGCAGACACTGTCCTTAATGTGGATGGTGATGCAGGTTCCCATGTCCAAAGCTACATTCGATTTACAGTGACTGGTATTTCCGGAACTGTCAGCAACGCTCAACTCCGTATCTACGTGACGGACGGCACCTACGATGGGCCGATGCTCTTTTCAACGAGCAATACTTGGACAGAGACAGGAATCACCTGGAATAACCGGCCTGCCGGGACAAGTGGTGCGTTAGGAGATAAAGGTAAGCTGGATGTAAACACCTGGGCGGATTACGATGTGACGTCCGTTATTAGAGGCAACGGTACCTATAGCTTCGTCTTGACTACGTATGGCACCGACCTCCTTGGATTGTCATCTCGTGAAGGAAATGCTGCTCCGCAACTTGTAGTCACACTCGCTGACTCATCGACCACTACGCTGCCCACAGCTACTCCTACGACAATTCAGCCTACACCAACCGGCCTTGCACCCACTGCTACACCGACTACTGTAATTGCAAGCCCAACCCCCACGACCATCCAGG
>DATHUN010000225.1:0-8079 GCA_035462205.1 Anaerolineales bacterium | reverse complement strand
TGGCCCGGATTATAGATAAACAAAACGCCAACGTTATAGTTATTCTTCTTGAGCCGGTCCGAGATCTGCTTGGCTACTTCGGTCACGTGATCCCGGTCCGACGGATTTGCCGCCACACTCATCACAAGTTGGTCGTAGTATTCCGAGCCGCCCATCCATTGCATCGTAGCGGGGGTGAGGAAGCCGCTGGCGGTGTTTACAATGTTATAAGAAAAGAGAGTGACACTGTGAACATACCCGCCAAATTTCACTTCGCGGATTGTCCCATCCGCCAGTTCGATGTGGACCATTTCACCGGGTTGCAGACCCAAGCTACTCGCAGAACGGTCGAGCCAGAATTCCTTTTCACCAATTTGCGGCAGTGTTTCTCCCGGAACCGCTGGCTTGATCAGATTGACCTTTGGTTCATCGAACGAGTTGAGTGCGTAGAATTGTGTATTGATTCGCTTTCCATTCGGCAGAAGGATAAAGGCGATGGTCGTCGAGCGCCCTTCCAAGCCTCCTACGCCGGGGAGCTTGCGTAGATTTTCCACCAAATCTTCCGTGAGGGGAAACGAGTTGATTGTGGCTTCACTCGGGTTGGCAGTCTGATAATCCTCTTCCATGTAACGATTGACCATCACGCTCATGTTCTTGACGAAGCCGACCGCGAACACGCCTACGGTGATCGTTAGGATCATCAGAATCGTACGTGCCTTGTTGCTCCAAAAATCAGCCCGGACTTTTCTCCAGCGACTGCTCATCATGACGAAACTCCTCGAAGGGCCATATTGTCCGCTTCGTGCTTGTCAGCCATCTGATGCAAGGCCTCACGCGTAGGCTCAGATTGTTTCAGCAACTCGTCGAGTCGATCATATCCCAAGGCTAAGACCTCCACCGGACCGCTTTCGGAAGCGCGCACCGATGCCCGTCGTTTCCGCTCGTGGAAGAACGCCATTTCCCCGAAGAATTTGCCGGCTCCAAGCTGAAGGGCAATCACGTCTGATTGATTTGCTCGCGGCAGAGTCACTTCGACAGTACCCTTGGTTACAATATAGAATGAGTCGGCGTTTGTGCCTTCCTTCAGGATCATTGTTCCTGCTTCGTAGTTTTGTTTCTGGGCAACGTGTGTGGCTTGAAGCAATAGCTCTCGCGACAGGGTGGGCATGGCTTTTGCCACATATTCGTTCACGATCTCGCCATCGGCGATCAGCGCGGTCCGTTGTGTCCGTTTTGCCAGGCCGCTGTCGTGGGTGACGATGATGATCGTTTTTCCCTGCGCCACAAGATTATTGAACAAAGCAAAGACCGATTCAGCGGTCTTTGAGTCAAGATTGCCCGTCGGCTCATCGGCAATGATCAGAGGCGGATCGTTCGCCAGGGCCCGTGCAATGGCGACGCGTTGCTGCTGTCCACCCGAAAGAGCGGTGGGAAGCTTGTAGGCGTGATCGGAGAGTTCCACTAGGTCCAAGAGATAAAGCGCACGTTTTTCCCGTTCGCGCATCGGAAAGGTCCGGCAGAAATCCATGGGCAGCATCACGTTTTCGATGACCGAGATCATCGGCAGCAGTTGAAAGAACTGGAAGACGATGCCCATGTTCATACCGCGCCAGCGTGCCATACGACCTTCACTCAATTCATGGACTGCCGTTCCGTGGACCCAGACTTCGCCGGAGGACGGGTGATCGATGCCCGTGATCATGTTGAGCAGCGTCGATTTACCACTGCCCGATTTTCCAATCACACTGACAAATTCGCCGTGGTTGATCTCGAGATCAATGTTTGTGAGCGCCTGATAATCTCCAACGGCAGTCTTGTAATACTTGTTGACCTCATGCATGCAGATGATCGGTTCTTTACAGTCGTGTGCCATTGTGTTTTTCTTATCCATGAAGAGGGTAACCATAACGACTCGCTTTCCTCAGTCCTGCGGTTGCAGGAACTTCACTACGGCGGTCATACCCCAGAGCAGGGACGGATTCGTATCAGTCAAGGCAATGGTCACTTCGTAGGTCACGTCGCCCTGTTTTTGGATGAAGGTCTGGGCAATCGAGTCCACCTGACCGGAGAGGATTACATCGGGAAGGGCATCCAGTACAACGGTAACGGGCTGTCCCTGCCTAATGTTGACCACGTCGATTTCGGTTAAATCAGTGGTCTTCACCAGCCAGTGGGAAAAATCGGCAATTGTGACAGCGGCCACGCTCGCATTCATCGATTCGCCTACTTTGACATTCAGCTTGGCAATCACACCGTCAAACGGGGAATTAACTGTCAGCGCAGCCACGCCAGCCTTGGCGGCGTTGAGACGCGCTTCGAGCACGGCCAGTTGATCCGTATCCACGCCGCTCTTGAGACGATTGTACGTGCGCTGTGCTTCATCCAGTTTGGCTTTTTTCAACGCCAAATCATTCTGCGCGTTAGTAATCCACTCCACTGGAGCTGGACCTTTGAAACTCTTAGTTTTGTACTGGTATTCAAACCCCTTCCAGGTTTGCACAAGATTCGATCTCGTTTCGGTCTGAGGAACCCTCTTAGATTCTTGCAGGTAGGTCAAATAATCGCTGGCTTTCTCGTGGGCTTGCTGGGCAGCTTTCAAATCAATGACGGCCTGAGCCGCCTCGGTGCCGGAGGAATTGAGCAAATTATCATATGCCTGCTGCGCAGTGACCAATTCCAGTTGTGCGGCTGCGTAGGTTTTATCGGTTTCGCCACCCAGGCGGATCAGCACCTGGCCTTTCTTGACCCGATCGCCTTCTTTCACTAGTACTTCACTGATCACACCGCCAGTATTAAAAGCGACCTCAGCGAAATTGACTGGCTCGAGACGCCCCTCGGCGATAATGGTCTTATCGGCGATGACCGGGCTGGAGACCTGGGGCGTCGGAGTTCCGGGCTTTGCTGCGCCACAGGCAGAGAGTAGCAAAGCTATCAGAAGGAATAGGAATAGTCTGTTCGTTTTCATTATGGATCCTCCATAGTTTTAGTCTAGGAACATCTTAGTAGCTTTGTCAGGGAAAACATACCGTCGCTGGTGGAGTCTTATCCTAGCCAGTTGGATAGGCGTAAATTGATACAATGAAGGTGTGAAGAACTATCTTGTTCCCATCAACCAAATTCGGCGCGAACAGGTCGTGGTCAATTCGAAATTTATTGCCACGCTGGCTCCCGTATTTAACAGCGACGAAGCGCGCGCATTGATCGCACGGATCAAAAAGGAATTTGCCGATGCCTCGCACAATGTCCCGGCATACATTATTGGTGGGGGAAATACGGTGACGGAATATTTCTCGGACGATGGCGAACCTTCTGGGACAGCCGGCAAACCAGCCCTGATTGTGCTGCGCGGCAGCGGCCTTGGGGATGTTGCTGTTGTGGTCACCCGTTATTTTGGCGGAACACTGTTGGGAACAGGCGGATTGGTCAAGGCGTATACCGAATCGACGCAGATGGTGGTCAATGCGGTCGGGCGCGGGCGGCGGATCGCCGTCTATGTGGCGATGGTCGTCATTCCCTACAACCTGCTCGAACGGGTCCGTTTGTCCGTCAAACGGAATCATGGTGAAGTGTCAGGGGAGGATTTTGCTGCCGATATCACGCTGACGCTGCAGTTCCCGGTAGAGTCCTTCGCAGCATTTCAGGACGAGCTCCGCGAGCTTTCCGCAGGAAAACTAAAAGCAGAGATCATTGAATCCACGCAAAAGATTGTCGCTCTGTCTGACAGCCAATAACGGAATCAATACGGCCTTGCTGTGAGCCGGATAATTGGAGGATGGATGCAGTACGATGATAAACAAGCCTGGCAGGATGTCAGCCAACATTTCCCGAACATGACCATCTATTATGTCTTTCTGCTTAAGAAGGGACCGACATGGTCTCCTGAGTCAACGCCGGAAATCTCGGCCTTGCAGGATGCGCATTTGGCGAACCTGCGACGACTCGGTGAAATCGGCAAGCTCGTTCTGAACGGACCTCTCTTGGACTCCTTTGCGACGAGTGGTGAGATTCGCGGCATCGGAGTCTTGAAGACATCCTCACTTGCCGAGGCGCAGGAATTGATCAGCACCGATCCGATGGTGAGAGTAGGGAGATTGATCTTTGAGTTGCATGCCTGGATGGTGGATAAAAATATTCTGCCCTAAAACTTTAATGTAAACATCTTGACTCATCGACGGCTGTGGTTAAAATAGAACATACGTTCTAAAAATGAAAGGAGGACGTATGGCTCCCAATCGTCGATTTTCCTTGGCATTGGATTCGTTGTCCGAATTAAATCTTCAGGCAACGCCCGCGCCTTCGCAGCCGACACAGAGCGCGTCTGCACTCAGTGATGTACTGGCGAAGCTTGGTCCCCTGCCGCGCGAAGGATTATTTCTTGGAATCGCTTCGGATGGTTTACCGGTATTGCTCAATCTGTACGACCCGCACCCAGGTCCGATGCTGATCCTCGGAGAAACGAGATCGGGGAAGACCGCATTTCTGCAATCCATTGCGCGATCGGTGGTCCTAACGCACAAGGAAAATGAAGTCCAGTTCGGTGTCATCACGAAGCATACGGAGGAGTGGAAAGAGCCGCCGGGGTCGCCTCAGCAGGTGGGAGTCTTTGACGTGACACAACCAAGCGCACAGGATTTCCTCCTGTCGCTTGCTTCCTGGGCGCATTCCAATAAGAATTCGCAGCAGTCCACCCTGCTTCTGATTGACGATCTGGAAGCGATCGCCCGACTCGATTTTGATGCGCTGCAAAATTTTCGCTGGCTGCTCCTGCGCGGACCAGCGCGGCGGGTCTGGCCGCTGATTACGATGAGCGCGGAACGGTATGGGCAGGTACTCTCTTGGATTGAGATTTTCCGCACCCGGGTCTTTGGCCGGATCGAGGATGCCCGTCTGGCTGAGGCGCTGGGCGGCGACAAAGTCTCCGCCTTGGACCAGCTCGAAGCGGGTAAACAGTTTTCCCTGCGCGAGAACGGAAATTGGCTGCGATTCAATCTCCCGAGTTTCTAGGCAATTGACACCCTATTGTGCTAAAATAATTTTGTCGTTGCATGGATGAATGTGGTCCGACAATCAGAGGGAATTTTCGCTTCTTGGCACCTGGGTGTCTGTGATCGCTGTAGTCATGCGCATTGGGTCCGTTTTGCCATGAGGGCGGCTTCACCCCCGTGGCCCACACTCAGGAGAAGAGTATCTATATGGAAGCGAAACTTTATGTAGGCAATTTGCCGTACACGACTGTCGATGCCGACTTGCAGAATTTATTTGCTGCAGCCGGAACAGTCAAATCCGCCCAGGTGATCAAGGATCGCCAAAGCGGCCGTTCAAAAGGCTTTGGATTCGTCGAGATGTCCTCTGACGCCGAAGCGCAGAACGCCATCACCATGTTTCACGGCAAAGATTACAGTGGTCGTCCTCTGACCGTCAACATTGCCCGCCCGCGTGAAGATCGACCGGGTGGCGGCGGTGGTGGCGGCTTCCGGAGCGGTGCACGTAGACCTGGTGGAGACCGCGATCGCGAACGCAACAACAGATACTAGATCACTAACGTTCGTATTCATCTTGAGCCAAATGGGCGGTGCCAACCATTTGGCTCATTTTTTTGCCATTCTTCTGCCGTAAGTAAAGTTCGCCCTCAAGGGCATTTTCCGACATATGTTCTATGAAAAATAGCTATATCATTCGTGACTACCGCGACAAGGATTTTGACGCAGTGACCATTCTGTGGCGATTGGCGCGAGAAAAATCCTTACCCGATTTCCAACGTGAAAAAGGCCACTTCTTTTACGAAGATCTGGATTACTTCCAGAATCATATCTTGAGAAAGAATCATGTTTGGGTGGTGGAAGCCGATGACCGTCCGGTGGCATTCATGGCGATGGAAAATGATTTTATCGATCAGCTGTATGTTCATCCCGATTTCCAGCAACAGAGAATTGGCGAAACACTCCTGAATTTCGCGCGCACGAAATCGCCTGAGCACATCTGGTTATACACGTTGCAGGTCAACGTCAACGCCCGCAGGTTCTATGAAAAAAATGGCTTCATCGCAGAAAAATTTGGCATGAGCCCGCCGCCTGAGTCAGAGCCGGATATCGAGTATCACTGGCGAAAATCTTAACCCTCAACCGCAAATCGTAAATCCTCCAATGCGTCCTACCTACCTCGAAGTCAATCTTTCCCAATTACGAAATAATCTCGAAGCAATTCGCTCCCATGTGGCTCCCGCAAAAGTGATGCCAATGGTCAAAGCCAATGCCTATGGTCATGGCGTGGACGGCATAGCGCCATTCATGGAGCCGTATGTAGATTACTTTGGCGTTGCCCTGGTGGAAGAAGCCATCCATTTGCGCCAACTGGGGATCACCAAGCCGATCTTAGTGGCAGGCGGAACATTGCCCGCGCAGATCCCTTTATTTCTTGAGCATGATTTGATTCTCAGCGCTTCTTCGCCGGAGCTTCTCGCCGCTGCCGAAATTGCCGCCGAAACCGCAAAAAAGAAGTTAACTGCCCACCTTAAAATCGACACCGGCATGGAACGGGTGGGTGTGCATGAATATGAAGCCGAACCCTTTTTGGAGCAGTCCTTGCAATGTAAGCATGTATTAATCGAAGGGATTTATACTCACTTGGCAAACTCCGAGGATTCCCAACTCACACACGCCCGCCAGCAGTTGGAACGGTTTCAGGAAGTGCTAACATTTTATGAAAAGCGCAGCCTGCCGACGCCGATTCGGCATATGGCGAACTCAGGAGCCGTTCTCCAGTTTCCGGAAAGCCATATGGATATGGTCCGTCCGGGGGTGATGTTCTATGGGATTTACCCGGTTGGCGTGGAACACACGGTCGAGATTGCACCGGTCCTCAAGTGGAGATCGCAGGTAGCGTTTTCCAAGGTCACATTGCCAGGGCGGCCGGTAAGCTACGGTTCGCTGTGGCAGTCTGAGGTCTCGACCCGAATCATAACCATCCCGTGCGGTTATGCGGATGGTTATTTCCGCCGCATGACAAATCAGGCGCAGGTCGTGGTCCACGGCAAGAAATACCCACAGGTCGGCCGTATCTGCATGGATCAATTCATGGTGAATCTGGGTGACGATCAGGCACAAGTTGGTGATGAAGTCGTTTTACTCGGTGACGGAATTACAGCCTATGATCTCGCCAACTGGGCGGGCACGAACGAATACGAGGTGCTGACGAATATCAGCGCACGAGTCCCACGCCTCTACCGAACATAGTGATGGTAGAATGGTGCGATTTTCCAGAATGCCGATTCACCAAATGAACGTGAATTTCCGATTTTGCGTCACAAACGCCTTCGAGTTCCTCGAGGATGAGTGAAGTCAGTGGTATGTAAAGAGGTGATACGTGAAAGACTTGTTAAGGAAATACTCGGGGATTCTCGGGATTGCATTTGTAATTGTCGTAGTGGATCAATGGACAAAAGGTTGGGTACGGGCAAACATCCCTACGGGCACAAGCTGGTTGCCCGACTCGTGGCAGTGGTTGAGCCCGTACGCTCGTATTGTGAACTGGTACAACACCGGCGCAGCCTTTGGCATGTTCAAAGATGGCAGCATGGTTTTCACAGTGCTGGCGTTTGTTGTGATCGGTGCCATTCTCTTTTATTATCCAAAAGTAGAGCACGATGACTGGTCGTTGCGACTGGCGCTGAGCATGCAGCTCGGTGGAGCGATGGGGAACCTGATCGACCGCCTGACCATTGGGCATGTGACGGATTTTGTTTCTGTAGGAAATTTCCCTGTGTTCAATATGGCAGATGCAAGTATCAGCGTGGGCGCGGCGGTTCTATTCCTCGGCGTCTGGTTACGGGAACGCGCCGAACGAAAAGAGCGCGCCAGTGAGCCCGTGGATATCACAGGTGAGTGACCGAGTTCTGAATTACCGGTTTGAAAAAGGAACTCCTGAACGGCTTGATAAATTCCTGGTTGAGCAGCTTCAGGAGTTTTCTCGTTCGCGGATCCAGGGTTTGATTGCCGATGGCTTTGTGGATGTCAACGGTCGCACCGCGAAAAAAGCCGGGCAACCGCTCGAAAACGGATCCCAAGTGACGGTCCGGATTCCGCCACCCGTGCCAACGGATTT
>DATHUN010000224.1:0-2186 GCA_035462205.1 Anaerolineales bacterium | reverse complement strand
CCGTTCCGCACTGCCGAGTTTGACATCATGTTCAACGAGGCATTTCCAAGGCTGGCGATGTGCTCGACCTGGCGACCAAGTTTGAAGTCATTCAAAAGCGCGGCGCCTTCTTCTCTTATGGCGATATCCGCATCGGTCAGGGCCGCGAGAACGCTAAGGAATATCTACGCCAGAATCCGGATCTGATGGGTGAGATCGAAACCGTGATCCGCCAGAAAGCCCTCAGCGGCGAAATTGCTTTGCCCCTCGATATCGGCGTTAGCGATGATGGGGGCAGCGGCGGAAATGGCGCCGTCGGCGACGAAGAATAAGATTGCCCGTTGGGCGACTCGGCAGCGGGTCGCCCTTCTTTTTTATGACGACGAGCCATATCCCTCCAAGCCGATACTTGTTCGCTGTGATATTGATTCTTTTCTCCCTTTCCGCTTGTTCCCCGAAATCCACCCCGACGCCTTTCCGGCCACCGACTGCCGATGCTCCCCTCATCGAACCCACGCTGATCATCCAACCGACTCAGGAAGTTGTCGTTGTACAACCTACGCCTGCGCCGACGATCACTGCTTTTCCCACGGCGAACTCACGGGATTGCACGAATGATCTTAGTTTCGTCAATGACGTCACTATCCCAGATAATTCCTTTGTCACGTATGGCGCGAGCATCGACAAACAATGGCTCGTCCAAAATAGCGGCACATGTAACTGGGATGCAAGTTATCGCCTCAAGCAGTTAGGAGGTGCAGACCTCGGCGTGCCAGAAGAAGTGATGCTCTACCCTGCCCGCGCCGGAACACAAGCAACCATTCAAATCATTTTCACTGCTCCATTCACCGATGGAGTTTATGAAAGCGCCTGGCAGGCAGTCGATCCGAGTGGAGCTGTGTTTGGTGATCCGATTTATATTCGCGTCACGGTCGCTGCCCCTTAATGTATGCCAAACATTGAAGAGTATCGTCGCACTCTCCAATCCTTGGACGACTGGGTTCCTTTCCTGGTGAAGAACTCCGGCTTACCTGGTCCACGCGGAAATTTGGAGCTGGCATACGCTGTCGCCGCAGAGGGGGATTCAAAGCGCTTCAATCATTTCCTTACCTTTCATGCTGACGAAAATACACCGGAAGTCTTTCTGGTATTTTGTGGCGTATTGGGGTTAGGCAAATTGGCAGCCCGTCAGCCTGAATTGTTCAATCGGTTGCGCGAGTATGCCTCCGATCCGCGCTGGCGCATCCGCGAGGCGGTAGCAATCGGCTTGCAACTGGCAGGCGATCAAGATATGGATTTGTTGCTGAAGGAAATGAAAACATGGACCAAGGGCAATTGGTACGAGAAACGTGCTGCTGCAGCGGCTCTTGCTGAACCACGTCTGCTGAAAAATCCGAAACACGCCAAACAAGCGCTGCAAGTTTTGGACAAGATCACAAAGTCCATGGAAACTGACGATCAGTCAAAAGATGAGGCATATAAGGTCCTACGACAGGGAATGGGCTATTGCTGGAGTGTCGCCGTTGCTGCTTCCCCTGAAACAGGCAAACCTGCTATGGAAAAATGGCTAACCAGTGAAGATAAAGATATCCGCTGGATCATGAAAGAGAATCTGAAAAAGAATCGCTTGATGAAAATGGATGCGGATTGGGTTAGGATGAGTTTGAAGAAGTTGAAATAGCTTATTGATATTCAATCCAGGAGGTCTAGATGTCTGCCCAAAACGATTTCCCGATCGTCTTCGAACAACTGAAGAATATTCTCCAACCCTACGCCAAAAACCTTACCGTCAAGACGGATACGTCTGATACTTACTATCTCAATGGTCCTTACAGTGAAAGATGGAAAAAGGAATTGTTCTTCGGTTCCGCGCAAATCAAGAAGAACTACGTCTCGTTTTATTTGATGCCGGTTTACATGTATCCTGAATTATTGAAGGATATGTCGCCCGAATTGAAAAGGCATATGCAGGGAAAGTCCTGCTTCAACTTTAAGAACGTGGAACCTGATTTAATTCGGGAACTTGACGATCTAACGCGTAAAGTCGTCGAAAAATTTAAACAGGAGAATGCATCATGAGCAGACAAGATATAACCTTTGATGTCGCGGGCAAACCTGCCAGTGGCTATCTGTCTTCGCCAGACCAGCCGGGCGCGCCAGGAGTTCTCGTGCTGCACGCCTGGTGGGGACTCAATCCGTTCTTCAAG
>DATHUN010000223.1:0-2864 GCA_035462205.1 Anaerolineales bacterium | reverse complement strand
CCGAAGTTACTGCCTGCGCTGCGGCGATGTATCTCATCCATTCGCTGGTTACTAATTACAAAAAGGATGCAAATATCACCCGCGCCTTGGAGACACGCGCGTTTTATATTGTGCCACGCGTCAACCCGGATGGCGCAGAATGGGCACTCGCCGATCAGCCGAAGTTGATCCGCTCTAGCACGCGCGACTATCCCTATACCGACGATCCCATTGAAGGTATGACCGGCAGTGAAGATATTGATGGCGATGGCCGTATTTTACAGATGCGCATTGAAGATCCGAACGGCGCCTGGAAAGCACATCCAGAGGAGCCGCGTTTGATGATCCGCCGCGATCCGATTGAGACCGGTGGAAAATATTATCGCATCCTGCCGGAAGGATATCTGAAAAATTATGATGGTGTTTCCATCAAGATTGCAGGACCGAAACAAGGTTTGGATTTGAATCGCAACTTCCCCGCTGGCTGGCGACCCGAAAGCGATCAACACGGTGCGGGTCCATATCCTGCTTCGGAGCCGGAGGCGCGCAACCTCGTGGATTTCATCGCCAAACATCCCAACATCACTGGCACCGTTTCTTTCCACACGATGAGCGGCGTCCTCCTGCGTCCGTATGACGATCGCTCTGATGATGAATTTCCTACCGACGATTTGTGGACCTATCAGAAGATCGGGGAAAAGGGGACGCAGATCACCAGTTACCCAAATATCTCTGTGTTTCACGATTTCAAATATCATCCCAAGCAGGTCATCACTGGGGGGTTCGATACCTGGACCTAAGAACACGTCGGCGTGTTCTCGTGGACCGTGGAATTCTGGAGCCCGATGAAGCAAGCTGGTATCGAAAAGTTCAAATTCATCGATTGGTATCGCGAACATCCGGTTGAGGACGATTTCAAATTGCTCAAATGGAACGATGAAGTCCTCAAAGGCAAAGGCTACGTAGATTGGTATCCCTACAAACACCCGCAGCTTGGACAAATACAGTTAGGCGGGTGGGACTCCATGAACATGTGGACGAATCCGCCACTTGAATTCTTGGAGAAAGAGATCAGCCCCTTCCCGGAATGGATCGTCTGGCACGCTCTAATTTCGCCGCGGCTTATCCCACTGGAAACCAGCGTAACCTCGCTCGGAGGGGATTCGTATCGCATCCGCTTTGTAGTCCAGAACGAGGGCTGGCTGCCGACCTATGTGACGAAGAAAGCGCTCGAGCGTAAAGCGACGCGCGGCGTCATGGCCGAGATCATGTTGCCCAGGGGCACTGTGTTGCAATCGGGCAAAGAGCGTGAGCAACTTGGGGAACTCGAAGGCCGCGCCTATAAAGTAGTTAATCCCGATGAAACTGATGAAGGGACTACGGAACGTGTCAAAGTGGAGTGGGTCGTTAAAGCAAAGAAGGGAACGAAGGTCAAGCTACTTGCCAAGCATGAACGCGCAGGCGTGGTGAGAACAGAAGTGGTTTTGAAGTAAGGCGATAAATCATTGACCCCCGACCGTGGACGAGATGAAACGTTCACGGTCTTTTGTTTTTCTATAAATGATTTATCGTCTGGTTGGGGAACTTTCATACTTATTCATCGTCCTTCGATTAACGCCGAATAAGAATTTGTTTTTCAAACGGAGGATGAAATGAAATCTCGAGCCGGTCTATTCGTGTTGCTTGTTGTCATCGCCATGCTGGTTCTTGCTGCCTGTGGAGGTGCGGCCCCTGCCATCGAAGCTCCGGCGACAGAGGCGCCCGCTGCCACAGAAGCTCCTGCAATGATGGAGTCTGTTGCACAGGCTGGTGCTCCCGTGGAAAATCCGTCCGGAGTGGAGCAATCTTCAGATATTGGTGCCGCTGTCCCGATGGCTACCGCAGCTGCGTACGAAATCACCAACTCCGCTGGTGACCTGACCGTGATCGAGCGCTCCAACCGCATGATCGTCAAGAATGCGGATGTCCGTTTGACAGTGAAGGATACCGACATAGCGATTGATCGCGCCACACAAATTGTTGGCGACGCAGGCGGGTATATCGTCGGCTCACGCGTCTGGTATCAGGATTACTATGGCAACAACTTGAAGTATGCTTCCATTACCATCGGCGTGCCGGTGGAGGAATTCGAAAAAGCTCTTAGCCGCGTGCGCGGACTGGCTGTCAAAGTGGTAGACGAAACTGCTTCGGGGGATGATGTCACCGACCAATATGTCGACCTGCAATCCCAGCTAACCAATCTCGAAGCGACGCGTGCACGCATCCAGGATTTCCTCAAGGCCGCCAAGACCGTGGATGAAGCCTTGCGGATCAATCAGGAATTGGCGAATATCGAAGGTCAAATCGAGCAGATTAAAGGGAAAATGAATTATCTCAACGATCGTTCAGCTTATTCGACAATGACCCTGAACTTTGAGCCGGAATTCCCGGTGTTGACACCCACACCGACCGCGACTCCCTATCCAACTGCTACGCCTAATCCCTGGAAACCGGGCGAAGAGTTCGGCAAAGCTAAAGGCACCGTCACAGTACTGTATCAGGGAATTGCCAACTTCCTGATCTGGCTGGGCGTGGTGATCCTGCCTCTCCTCCTGCCACCTGCATTGATCTTATGGGGTATTTGGAAGTGGTTGAATCGGAAGGCGGTCAAGGTGGTGCATGCAAAGAGTGAAGGGGATTGAAAAAGTAATATGTAATTGGTCATGAAAGCAGGGAGGGTACCTGAGGTGCTGTCCCTGTTTTTATTGATGAGAGGTGTTGGCTTCTTGTTGCATTAACCAATTGGCAATGACGGGTTGCACTTGATCTGCTTGCTTCAGCAGCAGAAAGTGATCTCCTTCGAATACATGATACGTAGCACGAGACCCAGCTACGGAAACATATTG
>DATHUN010000222.1:0-4478 GCA_035462205.1 Anaerolineales bacterium | reverse complement strand
GCAACTACCTCACGATTTGCCAACCTGCCAATATCGGTCATGAGGTTGGCAAGCTCGCGCGCTTCGTCGAGCGTTTCCATGAATGCGCCTAAGCCTGTTTTGACATCCAACAAGATTGCCTGGGCGCCGGCAGCGAGTTTTTTACACATGATCGAAGACGCGATCAACGGAATCGATTGTACTGTCCCTGTCACATCGCGCAGCGCATATAACTTTCCATCGGCGGGTGCAAGATCCAAGGATTGGCCGGTGAGCACGATGCCTTTTTCTTTGAGTTGTTGCTTGAACTCCTCTGTAGATAAATCGACGCGGTATCCTGGGATCGATTCGAGCTTGTCGAGCGTGCCACCGCTGAAGCCTAGTCCGCGACCGGACATTTTTCCAACAGGCAAACCACACGCCGCCACGATCGGCAACACGGAAAGACTCGTCTTGTCGCCCACTCCTCCTGAGGAGTGTTTGTCCACGGCAAGATCGACCACATCGCTCAGATCGAGCATCGAACCGGAGTGTGCCATCGCCAGAGTCAGGTCAGTTGTTTCGCGCGGTGTCATGCCGTTGAGCAGGATCGCCATTGCAAATGCAGAGGTCTGGTAATCAGGAATATCACCGTTGGTAAAGCCGCGTACAAAAAATTCAATTTCTTCGAGAGTCAATTCCTGCTTATCGCGTTTCTTGATAATTATGTCTACTGCGCGCATGGCGTCTCCTTATCTGAGTAAGGATATTTTATCCCAGTTGGTTACTATAAAAAGGTAGTCACGCTTACAGCGTGACTACCAGTGTTCTAAATCTTTACCAATTTATAACCATCTTTTGCGTCCTGCACCAGCCATCCTCGTGCAGCGATCTCGGTACGGAGCCGGTCGGATTCGGCCCATTGTTTATTCGCCCGTGCTTGCAGGCGTTTCTCGGCTAATGCAATAACGTCATCCGATGGGACTTCCTCCAATGGCGGCGCGTTACAGACCATCTCCCAGACATGCGCGGGGATATTTTTTTGAATTGGATTCGGAATTTGAACATCGCCTAATTCTCGCAGATCAAAGGTTGATCCGGCCGGATGCATCTCTGGAATACATTCACGCACCAATGAAACGGAACTCACACCACTCACGTTAGCCGTGGCGCTCTCAAAATCCAGGATGATGCCGGTGTGTTCGTCCAAGCCTACGGTGGTATTCTCTATTGGCACCTGTCCGCACCACTCCGCGAAACGATCCATACCTACAAAGCAGCGACTGGTATCGAGGTCCACTCCCCCATCCGCATTATTCCAATGGGGAATAAACGACAGGTGCAGACCGAAATCAGCAAAAAAATTAAGTCCGTCCACCACATGTATATCCTGCCCGACCTTGTAGACTTCATAGACAGGTAACGCGTGGGCGCCAACGGAGATCGTCGCCGCGGAGGCAAAGATCAGCGTCGCGCCGAGGCGGTGTCTCGCCCGAATAACATCCCAGGTGAGCGTGTCTTTCAACTGGCGGATCGCGTAGGTTGGGCTGCCCGGTCCCATAAAGATCATGTTCGCATATAACAAAGGCTTGACGATCTCGGGGTCATTGGGGTCATAGCGAGAACCCTTTTTACGAGCGGCGACAATATCGATGACCGGCCTGTAATTCTGCAAACGAGCCGCCATGAACTCGCCGACCCGTCCCACCACCTGCGCCGAGTTCAGCTCAAAACCAGCGGGTGTCTCCATCAACGCGATGCGCAACGGTCCCTGTTGATCGCGCACCAAGGACTCAAAAATACGACCTCCCGCCAAGGAGGTCTCCCCTGAACCAAGAAATGCAATTTTGCCGAGTGCCATGCTAATTGGATGAGGTATTAAGTTCGTCTATTACTTGGAATAATTCCTCATTCGAGGGAATATCAGCCATCGAATTACCATAATGGGCATAGCGAATATAGCCGCTGGCATCGACCACACAATTTAGCGGCATCCGTCCGAGCTTGAATAGATTGACTTCCTGACGGTATTGCAGCGCAACCTGGTGTTCGGGGTCCGGCAAGCCAATGAAAGGAATGCGTTCCTTTTGCCAGTATTTCTGAAAGGTCGCGGGCGGATTGGGGCCAATGGCAAGAATAACTGCACGCCGGCTGGTAAACTTTTCATACCCATCACGCAGGCGCGCCAACTGCGCGCGGCAGTAGGGTCACATAAAGCCGCGCAGGAATGCCAATATCACGGGCGCACCGCGAAAATCCGATAAACGGATTGGCTTACCCTGCACATCCATCCGCTCGAAATCTGGCGCCAGATCCCCCGGTGTGATTAACTTGCTCATGATCGATTTCCCTTCCCAGTTGCTCTCATATTCCATAAAATCATACCTCAGAAGTTATTTACCTAGTGACGCTAAGAACTTGACTGTTGCTTCTACAACCTGTGACTGCTGGTCGGCCCGTGATATGTCTGCTGCATTGTCACCCGGTTGAAAACCATAATCACCGAACTGTCCGTGATTGCCGCCATCGATCACAACAAATTCGGTACCGGCAGGAAGATTTGCACGCGAGGCATCGAAGGACTCCATGCCGCCCATATCGCGCGTCCCATAGATGGAAAGTACCTTCATATCCGTATTCTTCAATGCATCGTTCGCGGGATAGGAAGCCCAAAACACAATCCCATCAAGATTATTTTTCCTGCTCGCATATAGCGACGCGGCAACCCCACCAAGCGAATGGCCACCCACAACCCAGTGTTGGATTTCAGGAAAATCCATAATTGCATTGTCCGCCGCCTGAACATCAAAAAACGCGAGATTGAGGCGCACAGGTAACAAGACTACAAGATACCCCTGCTCGGCAATCTTGCGAAGCGGGACAGAATAGGCACGATAATCGACCCGGCCGCCGGGATAGAAGACCAAAGCGGTGGCGAGTTTTACATTCACGGGCTGAAACGAAATGTAATCGTCGGTGGTCACGGTGACCTTGGAATCGGATTCGAGCGCGGATAGTGCTTCCGGTGCGGCAGGGAGGGGCGTCTCGGCCCAGATAACGAATCCGAGGGTTGCGAGCACGATAACGATCAAAAGTCCAAGAAGGACGCGTTTAAGAAGCTTCACTGAGGAGCAATTTTGCTTTCTGCCAAACATCGTCGAACATGGCGGTGGTCAATTTGCCGGTTAATGTGTTCTGCTGGCTGGGATGGTAGGAGCATAAAATCCAGGTTCCATTTTCCATTTGATAATGCGCGCCATGCCCGAACTTCCAGGCCGGGTTTCGGACGGAATATATCCGCAGTAGCCTCTCAAAAGCTATCCGACCAAGGCAAACGATCACTATTGGCTGCAGAATCTGGAGAGTTCGCTCTAAAAATGGCTGGCAATTTTCGAGTTCCTCAGGCGCAGGCTTATTGGCAGGAGGCGCACAGTGAGCAACGGCTGCAATATACAGGTCATTGAGGAGAAGACCATCTTCTCTGGAAACAGCCTGAGGCTGATTGGCGAATCCGGCGCGATACAACGCGGGGAATAAGAATCCGCCCGAGGCGTCGCCAGTGAAGACACGTCCGGTCCGGTTCGAGCCGTGCGCCCCGGGGGCGAGTCCCACCACCAAAACGCGGGCGTTTGCGTCGCCAAAACCGGGAACCGCCCTGCCCCAGTATTCCTGGTCACGATAGGCTTTGCGCTTGACACGCGCCACTTCTTCGCGCCATTCGACGAGCCGCGCGCACTTGCGGCATTGGATGATCTCTTCGTTTACTTTTTGAAGCTCAGCTTGTTTCGTCATGGGTCAGTTTTTACCTTTGAAAATCTTGCCCGCTATTGTAGCTGACACGCAAAGCCGAGTATTTGGCACTTATAAAATTATTATCATACTCCGAAATGTAGGTCAGGCTTTTAGCCGGACAAGCTTATAAAACTTACATGGCGGGTTACAAACCCGCCCTACAAAATTAACATCGCATCCCCGAACGAGTAAAAACGATAACCTTGGCGAATGGCAGTCTCATAGGTCTCAAGAATCTTTTCGCGTCCCGCGAACGCGCTGACCAGCATCAGCAAAGTGGACTTCGGTAAGTGGAAGTTGGTGATCATCACGTCTACAACCTTGAATTCATAGCCTGGCAGGATATAAAGAGATGTGGGGCCGCTGAAAACATTGACTTTCCTCGAAGCATTTGAGTGGAGATTAGCAGCCGATTCAAGTGTTCTCACGGATGTGGTTCCCACGGCAACAACGCGTCCGCCTGCTTTTTTGGTTTCATTGATCAAATCTGCTGTTTCCTGTGAGAGCTCGCACCACTCTGTATGCATCTTATGTTCTTCGGGGCGATCTTCTGTTACTGGAGCAAAAGTATCTAAACCGACATGTAAAGTGACATATGCAATTTTCACGCCCTTTGCCTGTAACTCTTCTAACAGACGCGGAGTAAAATGGAGTCCGGCCGTGGGTGCCGCGGCGGAACCCGGTTCATGAGCGTAGACCGTTTGATAGCGTTCCGGATCATCTAGCTT
>DATHUN010000221.1:0-2857 GCA_035462205.1 Anaerolineales bacterium | reverse complement strand
CACGAACCTTGCAGAGCAGACTGGCATTTCGGATAAGATCCGGTTCCATGGCAGACTGAAGAGAGATGAGATCGCTCGCCTTTTGCTGGATGCCGATGTCTTAACTACACCAAGCGTTCCGACGAGTGATGGACGACGGGAAGGTATTCCTGTGGTGCTGATGGAAGCGATGGGCAGCGGTGTACCTGTTATCGCCAGTGATCTCTCCGGGATTCCCGAGCTCGTGAATACCGAATTGACAGGCTTGTTGGTTCCACCCAGAGACGCAACATCCCTGGCGGATGCCCTGGAGCGTTATATCAAGGATCCAGACTTACGCCGGCGTCTCGGGCAGGCTGGAAGAGACAAGGTCGTGGAGGAGTTTGATCTTAATAAAAATGCGGCAATACTTGCAGAGTTCTTTTTAAAGGATCGCCGATGATCGCATTAATTTTGTTTTGGGTCGCTGTGTTTTTGGTCGTTTACACCTATATGGGCTTCCCGCTGAGCGTAGTCCTGCGTGGGATGTTGTGGGGTCGTCCCTACAAGCATGAGGAACTGACGGCTTTACCAGTTGTCAGTATTGTGATTTCAGCTTATAACGAGGCGAAATCCATTGGGGCAAAGCTGGACAATGTCTTGTCGATGGATTATCCGCGCGATTTCCTTGAAGTTGTCATTGCGTCTGACGGGTCCACTGATGGCACGGACGCCATCGTAGAGCGATATAAAGAGTATGGGGTGAAATTACTTTCACTGCCACGGCTCGGGAAAGCGGCCGCTCTGAACGCGGCCGTCACTGCCTCCAGCGGCGACATCTTGGTATTTTCAGACGCAAATAGCATGTATAAGGTGGATGCAATTCGGGAGCTTGTCAGACCGTTTGCTGATCCAAAGGTGGGAGGCGCGGCTGGTAACCAAGTCTATCGGACCTCAACTGCTGGAGGTTCCACCACCGATGGTGAGCACGCCTACTGGAACTTTGATCGCATGCTTAAACAAAATCAGAGTAAATCAGGCAGCACACTGGCGGCTACTGGAGCTATTTACGCGATCCGTAGGCCACTATTTCGGCCTATTCCAGATGGCGTATCGGATGACTTTTTTACTTCCACCGGCGTAGTTGCCCAGGGATATCGTTTGGTTTTTGCACCGAACGCCATTGCCTATGAGCCTGCGGCTGCAACCAGTCAGGTCGAGTTTGGGCGCAAAGTGCGCGTAATGATCCGTAGCTGGAACGCTTTTATTTTTAGGCGAGAACTGCTTAATCCCTTTCGGCATGGATTTTACGCCATCCAGTTTTTTTCGCACAAAATCTTGAGATATCTCGTCGTGTTTCCCTTGTTGATGTTGTTTTTTATTAGTCCATTCTTATGGAAGACCAGTTTGATTTATCAACTGGCAACCATTTCTCAGGTTGTATTTTACCTTTGTGCTTTACTTGGACTGCTGCTCCATAGAACTCGTTTCAGTCGCAAGAAAATATTCACGATTCCATTCTACTTTTGCATGGTCAACGCGGCTTCCTTGGTCGCCGTCATTAAAGTGTTAAGCGGTCAGCAGATTAAGCACTGGGAGCCGCAACGTCAAAGTAACGCAGTATGAATAAGTTTAATAAGTCAGTGAGGATGCTATGACAGTATCGAATTCCACAATTGAAAGACCGTTGGTACGCGATCGTAAACTACTCCTGGTGGGTTTGCTTGCCTTGCTGGGTGCGATTGCAGTCGGAGTCGCAGTCACGAAAGAACCGCTTTTTGCCATAGGAGGACTGCTTGGTATTCTTTTCCTGCTGGCCTTGCTAAAATGGCCAGATGTGGCGACTCTCCTGGTTGTTTTTTATATCTACGCAAATGTAGGGCCGGTTGCCATGGACTTTCATGGTGTACCATCTTATATTGCCATGGGATTTCCTTTGCTCTTAACAATCCCCCTGGTTTGGTACCTCCTTTTGCGACGCGAACCGCTTATCATGACGCCCGTTCTACAATTGCTTCTCATGCTTGCGGTGATCTACACCCTGGGAGCAGTGTTCTCCAGCGATATTAGCGTGTCCTCACGAAAGTTAATCGATTTCTTTTCGGAGGGTCTCTTACTCTATTTATTTATTACAAATATAATTCGCACCCCTCTCATGCTGAAGCGCGTGATCTGGGTACTCTTAATCTCAGGCGCATTGATTGGCGCTCTGTCACTTTATCAACAGATGACAAACACCTTTGATAACAATTACGGAGGATTTGCTCAAGTAGAAAGCAATTTTGCAACGGGGGCGGAAAACCTTCAGGGAGCAGTCACACAGTCACGCCTTGCAGGATCCATTGGTGAAAAGAACCGGTACGCGCAAAACATGTTGATGCTTGTCCCTCTTGGGCTGTTTCAACTTTGGATTTACCGTTCCTTATGGGCCCGTCTACTCGCTTTGGGTCTGACAGGGCTGATCATCATCGGCGGAGCATTAGCATTTTCACGTGGCGCCGCAGTGGCGTTCGTCTTGATGATCTTAATCCTGGTCTTATTGCGTTATATAAAGTTCTATCAGCTTGTATTTCTGGCCCTGGGAGCTTTCCTCGTCATCTGGATGTTTCCTCAATACGGTGCACGACTTGCGACACTGAATGTGTTTACAGACCTAACTTCTTCCGATAGTTCTGCCCCACTTTCCGAAGCTGATGGTGCCATTCGGGGACGTGCTACCGATATCCTCTCGGCATTGCTGATATTTAGAGATCATCCGTTGTTCGGTGTTGGTCCAGGCATGGTTCAGTTTTATACCCAGGACTACTCTAGAGAACTTGGCATACGCTATGTCACAATTAACGCGCAGGCACATAGTCTATTCCCCGGTGTCGCAGCAGAGTCAGGAATCTTAGGATTG
>DATHUN010000220.1:0-9498 GCA_035462205.1 Anaerolineales bacterium | reverse complement strand
GATGTCGTTTACACCTGTGGCGCGCTGGAACGAGATGGTGAGATATGGATGTATTATGGCGGCGCCGATACTGTCATAGGATTGGCAATCGCTAAGACTTCCGATCTGCTCGATTTTGTCCTGGAGCACGATTTCCTGCATGAATAAGCCCACGATCTGTAAATCGATTCACCGACATAAATGTAACAAGCAATCAACTTTGGGTCTTACCTACGATGGCCTAACACTGCTTTTGGAACCGAGGGCAAAACGAGCTAAGCTAAGTAATAAACGAAAACTGTTCTGTGGATGATCAAGTCTGTTAGGCTGCATCTCTACCTCCCTGAAAAGTGGAGCATTGTCCCGCCACGGCCGTCACCGATGCGCGCCCGTGGCTGGTCACGCAGCGCGAAGAGACAAGCGATTCGCAGCCGGACAAATCGAATCGATAATCTGGAATTGGAGGAGTTTTCAAATGATCAACTGGAATGACTATCACGACCGCGTCCGTAAGGGGATAGCCGAGATCGGGCGCGCTAACCCCGATATTGTCCGCGGCTACCGCACCCTCGGTGACGCAGGCAAGAAAACCGACCTGCTGGGTGCGAGGACGCGTGAGCTGATCGCGTTGGCAGTCGCGGTCATCATCCAATGTGACGGCTGTATTGTCGTCCATGCCGAGGCGGCCTTACAAAACGGCGCGACGGAGGAGGAAATCCTCGAGGCGCTGAGCGTCGCGATCCAGGTCAAGGCGGGGTCCGCGCTGATCTATTCCACCCGCGCGCTGGATGCCGTCAAAGCGAAGACATCCCAGGCGGCGGAGGACGTCTCAGACTAAATTTCAGATTCACGGGACCGTACAGCCGGCTGGTCGTTATGGCATTAAAGCCAGGCGAAGATATCGGGAAGGAGACGGTTTCCTCTACGGACCAGTTCATCTGAGTGCAGGCCGGCAACCCGGACCATCGACTACCACATCAGATCGCTGCCCCTGGGGATAGATATGGGCATTACCAATCGTGGGCAGTTTGCGCGTTTTCATAATGTTCTCTTGATGATTAATTATCTGTGATGGGATGCCAATAAATGTTTAACCCATGTCACCGGCAAAGAAGTCCCCGCCGGACGCAAGGTTGGGTGTACTATTTTTCCAGTTAAGAGATGCATCGCCGTACCAGTTTGACATAGGATTCGATGTGGCAGATGCGGGAAGAATCGTCACCAATGCCTCGGCTTGCTGACCAAAGCGCTGCCCAGCAATGGTTACATCCATCGCCAGCCGAGCGCGGCGGACGGCTGTACCTGCAGCTGTTACTTTGAACAAAAGCCAGTGCACACCGGAAATCTGCAGGGTTTGGATACCCGGATTCACGTTCCATCCCAGCGGTGCCACTACTTGGACTTGCGCCTGCTCCGGGTTTGGAAACGGATTACGCAATTCAACCTCAAAGGAGATCGTTTCACCTGCAGATGCAGTGATTTGATAGGGCCGAATTCGAACAATACATCCTTCGGCTCCGAAATCCGCTGAATCGGGTAGCAGCTCGCGATATAAGCGGTCGAGGGTCTCGGCATCCGCGGCGATCTTTTGAAGATATTCGGGCGTCAACCGGAGAGGCTGCCAGTGCCCCGATAGAATTATGTCTGGGCCGATGCGCTCGTACAGCCGCGCGCCGGATTTATAATCTCCTGTGGTATAGCCGCCCTGGTATACATAGTTCCAGGTAAGACCTTCTTTACCCTGGTATTGATCGCCGGTTGCCATGAAGCGCAGCCCATCGACCTCAAACTCTACGGCGACCGCGTGGCGGGTGTGACCAGGCAGATGATGAAGTGTGAAGGTGTACTCTTCCCAATAGATATACCCAGCTGCATGGCAGAGAATTTTATCGAGAGGTTTGATTATGGGATTGTTTATTGGACTAGACATCGGTGGTACAAAGATAATGGTCACCTCGGCCGATCGGGAGGGGAATATACTGCAGCGCGCCCGAATGGACACATCCACCAGCTTGGAAACAGACCTGGCGAACATCAACAGTATGATTGGCGAAGTAGCACGGGAAGAGGAAATATTAAGCATGGGAGCAGCGATCGGTGGGCCACTGGATTGGGAACATGGAATCGTTTCTCCCCTGCACCAACCCGCCTGGCGTAAAGTTCCTCTCAAATCGATTATGGAAGAAAGATGGAATTGCCCTTTCCGTGTCGATGTGGACACGAACGTCGCCGCGATCGGCGAATACCGCTGGGGCGGTCTCTCCGTAGAGCGCTTCCTATATCTCACACTCAGCACCGGCATGGGAGGCGGTTTTCTGATCGACGGCGAGGTCTATCGTGGAAAGGGTGGTGCTCATCCTGAAGTGGGACACCAGTCCATCCCTTTTCGCTGCTCCAACCCGTCGGCAGTCCAATGTGAATGCGGCGCACCCGATTGCCTGGAGGCATTGGTGTCAGGGAATGGCATCCGCCGAGTCTACGGCAAATCGGCCGAGGCATTGCATGCAGAGGAATGGGAGGAAGTCGCTTATAACCTGGGACAGGGACTGCGAAACATGGCCGCTCTTTATACCCCCGATGTTATTCGCATCGGCGGAGGGGTGGCGCTCGGCGGAGGGGAGCGTTTTATCAGCAAAGCCCGAGCGGTGATGGAAGAACACTTGAGATTGGTTCCTGCTCCTCAGCTGGCGTTCAGCCGTCTCGGGTATGACACCGCCTTACTAGGTGCTATAGCAATGGCGCTCTCTGAGGAGTAAATCCACGAATTGCTCCACGACTCTAACGAATAACAGTACTTCAACGCTAATGCTTTATTTAGCGTCCATTCGGCTGGAACAAAGATACAATTAGTGGCGTTGCACTCAGGTACGAGAAGATTTCATTGATCTGCGAAGATGCCGAAAACAACGTTCCAACAGGTCTGGATCCGCTACATCACCTTCTGGGGAATTGCATTCATCATGGCGGTGGCTCTCTTCAGCTTTGCCCGCAACTTAACGATTTGCTGGCGTATTACTGCCATCCCAGGACTTCCCCCAAGCAGCTGTACCGTAGAGGAGGTCACCGCGTTACAGACGCCGATCATTGCGGGAGCTCAGGCAACCCTCCAGCCGACAGCGACCGCGGTGCCGAACCCGTTTGAGGATATCGAATATCCAACCTGGGATGGTGGCAGCCGGATCAATATCCTGTGTGTAGGATTTCGTGGCGGCGATCCACGCGAGGAAGACTGCCCGTTCTGCACGGACACGCTGATGTTAATGACGGTCGATCCCATTACAAAGACAGCCGGGATATTGTCCATCCCACGCGATCTATGGGTCAACATTCCGGGATTTGGTTACAGCCGGATCAACACCGCCTGGACGTTGGGGCGCGGCTCCAAATTGCCGGGCGGCGGTCCGGCGCTGACGATGAAAACTGTTTCGCATGTGATCGGTGTACCGGTCAATTACTATGTGCAGGTGGATTTCGACACGTTTATAGATATCATCGATTTGCTCGGTGGGGTAGATATCTACAATGATGAATCATTGGTCTTGGATCCGGTAGCGCATGGCAAGGATTATCCAAAGGTCAAACTCAACTGTTGTGGGATACGTCACTTACAGGGAAGGATTGCTTTAGCGTACGTGCGTTGTCGTCACGAGGAGAAAGGATGCAAAGATGGCGACATCGGCCGCGCCAGACGTCAGCAAAAGATTATCTTTGCCATTCGTGACAAGGTGTTGGATCCCGCTAACTTTCCGACTCTCATGGCACTCGCACCTCCGCTGTACGGCAAATTTTCGGAAGGTATTCATACAAATTTGTCTCTGGAAGATGGCTTACGGCTGGCCGTGCTGGTGAAAGATATTCCGAAAGAAAATATTAAGAATAAGGTCATCGATGGACACATGGTCATAGGCGACAGCGTAATTCTGGGTGGACTGAACGCCAGCATTTTGAGACCACTGCCCGATCAGATTCGCGTCGTACGCGATGAAGTCTTTACTGCCAGCGGACCGGTGAGTCCCCTCGCCCACGAGGACTTGTTCGCCCTCGCGCAGGCGGACGGAGCCCGCATCCGTCTATTGAATGGAACGTCAGCAGCTGAACTCGATACACGGACAGAAAATTACTTGTCGCAAAAAGGGTTTCAAATTACGGAATTGGGAAAGGCAAAGTTATTAAGCCGCACCACCATCATTCTTTATTCCCCCAAGCTGTACGCGTTCAAATATCTCCTGGATGTCTTTGGAATTGATCACAGCACACAGATCCTTGTTAGACCCGATCCATCGCAAACCGTGGATATCGAAATCCGGCTCGGACAGGATTGGGCTACCAAGCTGCCAGCCGATTTTCCTGATTAACAAATTCGCGGCAGCATCTCACCTGGCAGCATATCCACGAGACGGGTTCCTCCAAGCGCTGTTTTTAATCGGACCTGCGATTTTCCGTCCCCAATGACCTCGCCAATTACAGCGGCATCCTCCCCATACCTGGTGTTCTGCATCGCACGCAGGATGGCTTGCGCATCCGCAGGTTTTACGAACGCGACCAATTTACCTTCATTTGCCACATGCAGCGGATCAAAGCCCAACATTTCGCAGGCTGCTCGCACTTGCGGCTTGACCGGAATGGCAGCGTCTTCCAGCTCGATCACTACGTTCGATTGTTTGGCAATTTCGTTTAACGTTGTGGCAAGTCCGCCGCGGGTTGGATCACGCAGCACGTGTATCTCACCTGCATCCAGCATGGCACAGACAAGATGATTTAAAGGTGCTACATCGGACTGCAGGTCGGTATCGAAACCCAATCCCTCGCGGGCAGACATCACCGCGATGCCATGGTCTCCTAGAGTACCTGAAACAATCACGACGTCGCCAACTTGGGCGTTCACACCGGAGATATCTACATTTTCGTGAACCAGTCCAATGCCGGAGGTGTTGATAAAAAGTTGATCCACACCACCTCGCTGAACCACCTTGGTATCGCCAGCGGCAATGAAGACTCCCGCCTCGGCAGCCGCTTCCCGTATGGACTGCACCACACGCTGCAGCACATCAAACGAGAGCCCTTCTTCCACCACGAAACCACATGTCAATGCATAAGGCGTTGCTCCCGCCATTGCCAAATCATTGACCGTTCCACAGACAGACAGCCAGCCGATATCGCCACCGGGGAAGAATAATGGCGACACGACGTGTGAGTCGGTCGTGATTGCAAGTCGCTGACCATTCAAATTTAGCACGGCTGAATCATCTAGCGCGCGCGGAGCAGCTTTTCCCAGTTCCGGTAAAAAGAGGCGTTTAATCAGGTCGTGGCTCAGGCTGCCACCAGAACCATGGCCCAAAACGACAGTATCCTTGAGCTGAATGGGAATGGGACAGGTATAACCTTCAAAATCCAAATCATTATCCATTCGGTACCAACTCTCGATGATAGCGATAATAGGCGGCACATGCACCTTCTGCAGAAACCATCGGCGCGCCCAATGGATTTTCAGGCATACATTGTTTTCCATGGGCCGCGCACTGTGGCGGTTTCTTCATTCCCTGCAGGATTTCACCCGCGATACACAGTGGCGATTCCTGTGCCACAATGTTGCCCACAGAGAATTTTTTCTCTGCATCAAACGAATCGAACTCCGGGCACAAACCCAAGCCACTTTGAGGAATTGTTCCAATGCCACGCCACCCGCGGTCGACAGGTTGAAATACCCTGTTCAGCACCTTTTGTGCGGGCTGATTGCCTTCCAAGGTAACCGCCCGCTCGTAAGCGTTCTCCACCTCAGCTTTGCCAGCTTCCAACTGTTTGACCGCCGCGAGCACACCCACTAAAAGATCGACGGGCTCAAACCCGGTGACCACAACCGGGACGTGATATTTCTGTGCAATCGGTGGGTACTCGTGATACCCCATGATCGCGCAAACGTGGCCTGCTGCCAAAAACGCCTGGACACGATTATTTTTTGAAGAGAGAATCGCTTCCATGGCAGGTGGAACGCAGACATGCGAAATCAACACAGAAAAGTTTCGGACGCCGAGTTGTTTGGCTTGTAAGATTGCCATTGCATTCGGAGGCGCCGTCGTTTCGAAGCCAATCGCAAAAAAGACCACCTGCTTTTCAGGATTTGACTGTGCGATCTGTAGCGCTTCCAGCGGCGAGTAGACGACGCGCACATCCCCGCCTTTGGCACGCACCGTGAAGAGATCCACAGTGGATCCGGGCACGCGCAGCATATCACCGTAAGAGGTGAAGATCACCTCCGGGCGAGAAGCGATCGCCAGCGCCTTGTCGATCTGTTCGAGCGGCGTGACGCAGACCGGGCAGCCAGGTCCATGCACAAGTTCAATCCCACTGGGTAGCATTTGATCGAGTCCATGATGAAGAAAGGCGTGCGTCTGTCCGCCGCAGATTTCCATCAGCACCCACGGACGTGTGACTACTTTGCCGATCTCTGCCAGCAAGGCCCTCACTTTTACCGGATCGCGATATTCGTCAATATATCTCATCGAACCTCTAACTCTTCAATTTAACGGCTGCCACCGCAGCCTGTCCGAGCGCCAGGCCACCATCGTTCGCTGGCGTTTGACGGTGTGTGTAGACAATGAATTCATTTTGAATCAAAGCACTGCGTACCAGATCAAGCAGTAGTTGGTTCTGCCAGACCCCACCGGAGAGCACAACTTCATTGATGTCGTATTTGTTACACAGGCGTGTGCAAAGCTCTAATGTCATTGCCGCCAATGTTTGATGAAAGCATGCGCCAATAAAACCAGCCGATTTTTTCCGGCGCACATCCTCGATGATGTGCTTGAGTGTTTCGCCGATACAAATGTTTTCCCCATTGATTTCATAAGGATACGGACTCGCTACCATCAAGGACGACTTCGAGAGAACTTCCAACTCGATCGCGGCTTGCGCTTCATACGTGACCTGGTTGCGGATTCCCGTCAAACAAGCAACCGCGTCGAACAGGCGGCCCATGCTTGAGGTATCCACCACGTTCAGTTTCCTCTCTACTTGCTTCCGAACAACCTGAATGGCTTGCGGCTCCAATGATTTAAGAAAAGGTAATCCTTCCACATCCAAACCGAGCGCGGCGGCATATCCAACGGCGATCCGCCAGGGATGGTGAATCGCCGCATCTCCACCGGGGAGTGGGAGATACTCCAAGTGGGCAACACGTTCGAAGTCCGCGTAGGAGGCGAGCAGCACTTCGCCGCCCCAGATCCGCCCATCTGTCCCATAACCCGTGCCATCAAAGGAGAGGCCGATCACCTGGCGGTCTGAAAGATGATTATCTGCCATACAGGCTGCGATATGAGCGTGGTGATGCTGAACGGGGATGCGCGGAATGTCTGTAATTGCGTTCGCGTAACGCGTTGTGAAATAACCGGGATGCATATCATGCGCGATCATCTCAGGCTTGACGCGGAACAAGCGACTTAGATGCTCGACCCCCCGTTCAAAGGACTCATACACCTCGGCATTTTCCATATCGCCGATGTGATGACTGAGGCAGGCATAGCGCTCGCGCGTCAGGCAGAAAGTGTTCTTGAGTTCACCGCCTACAGCCAGTGACGGAATAGAATCGAACGGCAACATCACCGGGTACGGTGCATAGGCGCGCGATCGGCGCAAGTACATAATTGAGGGTGAACGGTGAATTGTATTGTTTACTTCGTGGCCCATGGTCAACGGTTCATTGTCTACCCGCACCACCGAATCATCACAACGTATATGAATCTCGCGATTATGGATCAGGAATGCGTCTGCCAGGGGAGCCAGCTTTTCGAGCGCTCCCACGTTGTCAGTAGCAATCGGCTCTTCACTGAAGTTGCCGCTCGTCATCACCAACACGGGAGGAACCGCCGCGCGCATCAAGATCGGATCAGTTTGGTTCAGCAACAAATGATGCAGGGGCGTATATGGAAGCATCACGCCGAGCGTATCCATTTCGGGAGCTACCGAGGGTGCAATGCTCGTTCCTATTCTGCGTTTGAGCAGCACGATTGGCTTTTCGTGACCATTGAGCAGGATCAGCTCTGTTTTGCTCGCGATGCAATATTGATGGACGCTCTCTGAATCGGAGAACATCAATGCAAATGGTTTGCCTGCTCTGCCCTTGCGTCGCCGCAATTCTGCGACCGCTTTTTCATTGGTTGCGTCACAAGCCAGGTGAAATCCGCCGAGTCCTTTGATCGCAACGATCTTGCCTTCGCACAACAATTTGCGCGCTTTCACAATTGCTGACCATCTCATATCAATGCTTACAACCGCTGGCGCATGCTCCATGGACTCGCGCAACTGCACAAAGGGTCCGCAATCGGGACAGGCGATCGGCTGGGCATGGAAGCGGCGATTGGTCGGATCTTCATACTCAGCACGGCAGGCCTCACACATCGGAAACTCTGCCATGGTGGTCGCGGGACGGTCATAAGGCAAATCTTTGATGATGGTAAAGCGCGGTCCGCAATTGGTGCAATTGATAAAAGAATACAGGTAGCGGCGATCCTTGGGATTGAATAATTCCCTCTCGCATTCCGGACACAGGGCGAGATCCGGCGACACAGGTTGGAAGGCGCCTTTGACTGTTTGAGACTCGCGGATCTCAAAACCACGTAATGCACCCGGGGCTTCCTCCCGGACCGATACATCTTCGATGCGCGCGAGCCGCGGCGCCTCGCCGGAGAGCGACTCTACAAACGTATTCACCTTTTCATCATCGCCCTGAACGATCACGTCCACGCCGGCCGAGGTATTGCATACCCAACCCTGCAGTTGCAGGCGGGTCGCCAGCCCATACACAAATGGACGGAAACCGACTCCCTGCACCACCCCGGTGACATGGATATGCTTCGTGGTTGGCACCATTTACTACCTGTTGGACGCCACTTGCGCCACGAGCCAATCTGTCCACCCATCCATGCCTTCGCCGGTTTTGCTGGAAACAGCGAACATGACCAAGCCGGGATTGAGAATCTCCACGCCGCGCTGGAAGTATTCCATATTGAATGGCACGTAAGGCAGCAGGTCAATTTTATTGATGATGAGCACCTGCACGCCGCGATACATGCCGGGATATTTGTATGGCTTATCATCCCCTTCCGGGATCGAAGCGATCAGCACATTCAAGCGTGTGCCGATTTGAAAGTTTGCCGGGCAAACCAAGTTACCGACATTCTCCACCAGAACCAAATCAATATCGCTCAATGGCAGAGCTGGCAAGGCGTCGGCAAGCATAGCCGCGTCCAGGTGGCACTCGCCGCCCGTGTTGATCTGGACCGCGGGTAGTCCTGCTGCCGCTGCCTTCTCTGCATCGATGGAGGTCGCCAAATCGCCCTCGACAACGCCCAGTTTCAAACGCCCGCGCAGGGACTCGAGAGTCTTGAGAATCAAGCTGGTCTTGCCCGCGCCCGGCGACGCCATAATGTTGATGGAATAGACAGCTGCTTGATCCAGCAGGAGACGGTTGCGCTCCGCCATACGATCGTTGGCGGATAAGATATTTTCTATAATTGGAATACG
>DATHUN010000219.1:0-10359 GCA_035462205.1 Anaerolineales bacterium | reverse complement strand
TCTCGAAGACCACAACCCTGGAGTAAATTTCTGATGGCGGAACAACCGATACAATGGACAAAAAACAAATTTAGGACGGGGCTTAGGGCAAAGACTAGGCTAGAGGAAATATTGCCTGCGGAGTTACCGCGGAAGATTCGCCGTTTTCATCGCCAACTCCCAGGTTACCGCATGAGCCCACTCAAAAGCCTCTCGAATCTTGCGGCCAAATTCGGTTTAGGTGGGATCTGGGTCAAGGATGAGTCAGCTCGCTTAGATCTCCAATCGTTCAAAGTGTTGGGAGGTTCCTACGCTATCTACAAGCTCCTTCAAAAACGGTTAGGGCTGGAAGATCAGGAATTGTCTTTTGCGGATCTCACAAACGGGACGATGCGGGAAAAGCTGGGTGAGATCACGTTCGCCGCTGCGACGGACGGCAACCACGGACGTGGTGTGGCGTGGTCTGCTGCGCAAATGGGATTTAAATCGGTCATTTATGTGCATAAGTTGACTTCAAAGGATCGTATCCAGGCTATTGAGCAGAGTGGCGCGCGGGTGGTCGTTGTGGATGGAAATTACGACGATGCTGTTCGGCAGGTTTCGCAAGACGCGAAGCAAAACAGTTGGGAAGTGGTTTCCGATACTTCCTGGGAAGGATATGAAGATATCCCGAAATGGGTAATGCAGGGTTATACCACCATGCTCAGCGAGGCACAGGAACAGTTGGCTGCCCAGGGACGGAGCCAGCCAACCCACATCTTTGTCCAGGCCGGAGTCGGTTCGTTGGCGGCTGCGACCATTGGCTTTTACCACAACCTGTTTGGGGATAGCATTCAAACCTGTGTGATTGAACCAACCAAAGCGGCCTGCCTCTTTCGTTCCGCCCAGGCAGAAGATGGACTACCTCATAGCGTGGAAGGCGACCTTGACACGATCATGGCCGGTCTTGCCTGCGGCGAACCCAATCCGATTGCCTGGCAAATTCTCAAGGACCGTGCAGGTTATTTCGCAACCTGTCCGGATTATGTGGCAGCCATGGGGATGCGAGTCTATGGCATTCCTCTCAAAGGAGACCCGGTAATTATTTCAGGTGAGTCTGGCGCAGTCACACTGGGAGCCCTGAGGTATATCATGAGGCACTCCTGTGCCAACGATCTTCGCGAGCAACTTGGTCTTGGCCCCGATTCCCATGTACTCTTGATCAATTCGGAAGGCAATACCTCTCCGGACGATTTTCGCTATGTTGTCTGGGAGGGTGGCGTTCCGATTCCAGAAGAGTACAAGATGTATTCGCCTGGAGCTAGCTTTTAAAGATAAACAGTAACGCAGTCTGGAATTGAGATTTCCAGCTATGGACGAACAGAACGTTGCCACAGCCAAACCTGGATTTGTTCACCTCCAGTGAAAGTCGAGCCTCAGTTTAAAACTGAGGCTCGACAAATTTAAAAACAAGACTGGTGAATACTTGTGAGGAAGGGGAAGGTTCTCCTATCTACTGCTCATCCCCAGAGGCCTCGGGCTGATAGAGAATTTCCTTGACACGAATGCTGCGTTTTCCGCCAGGCGTGTCCCATTCAAAGGTATCTCCTGCTTTATATCCTAACATCGCTGTCCCGATGGGCGCAAGAACGGAAATCTTTCCCTTGGAAATATCAGCATCTTCAGGAAACACGAGCGTATAGACCATCTCCTCATTCGTTTGTTGATCAACCAGACGGGCAATTGAATTGAGCGTAATCACATCTGAAGGGATTTGATCCGGTTGCACAATAGATGCCTTCTCTATTTCTCCGGCCAACTTCTCTAAGTATTCACTGCCGCGATAGTCAGAATGAAAAGCTTCTCGAAGAAGATGTCTCAGCTTCTTGGAATCCTCGGTGGTAATAAAAATTGATGGTTCACTCATGACAGACCTCGTTCTAATAATGGCTCTCGTCTGTTCTTGTCAAGAAGACGATATTCCCAATTTATATGGATCTACTCTTTCACACGTGACTAAAGCTCGCAGTTCATATGCATCTGAATTGTAATCGAGATTCTTGCTCCAGCAATGTACGCAAAAAGGTGGATTTGTTTGCCGCAGATTTCTATTTCAGAGATGAAGAAACTCATCAAAGTGAGGAGCATAATTCCTCGCTTATCCGATGACAACCAGGGTGCGTTGCGTTATTCTCCTATTAGGACATGTATTGTAAGAATGGTCTCCTAGATTAGCTGGGATGACCATCGCCCAAAATGTGTAATCGAGATACGCGGTTCATTCGTCGAAATAGAAAATGAACAACTTAAGATGTGAGGTGCAACATTCAGGAGATGTCTATGTATCAAAGGATTTTAGTACCACTGGATGGATCAAAGCAAGCGGAGTCAGCTCTGCCTCTGGCAGGCAAACTGGCGAGAGTCTATGACGCTGAAATAACATTGCTACGCGTCGTGGAGTATCCATTTGAGCTGTATGCCAGATGCGCTCCAAATATTCTCCATAATCCCGGCCAGACTGACGAGAAGCTGCAGGCAGAGAAAGAGGCTTACTGTAGGGAAGCGGAAGATTACCTAAAACAGCTTGCATCGATTATAGAAATGACCCTGTCGCAAGTAGCTATTGAAGTTCAGGAATGTCCTGTCGTCGATGCAATACTAAAGACTACAGAGAAATCCAGCATTGATCTGATTGTAATGTCAACCGTGGGCCAAGACGACAATCCATGGATGATGGGCGCCATAACTAATCGCATATTGCGCGAAGCTCCAGTACCCGTAGTTCTGAAAAGAAAAGGATCTTATGGTTCAGTTCCTGATTGGCCTCGTCAGCAAGGGACCTCTATACAAAAGGAAGTCCGGGTTCATCCCGATACTTTGTCTTATTAATCATTTGAGAGCGCACCATGAGCATATTGGTGGAAATTTGTCCGCACCATATGGGTTGGAACGAAAGAGAGAGATTATTCTGGTAGTAGCTACATTCCAGCGTGATTTTTAGCGCTCTATCATCCACAATGTCGACCTGAAAGGAATGAAACGTGCATGGAACGTTCAAAATCTTTGCCGTCATATTGATGGCAGCCCTCATTCTCTCCGCTTGTGGCAGCGCGCCACAAAATGCAAGCGAGGGGAAAGTTGTAGAATACGCGCTCACTACTGGCATGATTGACGGTAGGTTCACTTATATCGGCGTTGGCGGCGGCATTGACGGAGTTAGCAATCCCGTTCTGAGCGCGAACGTTGGCGATACGGTCAAAATCACGATCACCAGTGACGGCATTGAACACGACATTTCGTTTCCCGATTTTAACGCGACCTCTGAGCACGTTGTCGGGCAAGGTTCAAGTACCACCCTTTCTTTCACCGTGGATAAAGGCGGCGAATTTGCTTATTTCTGCACCATTCCCGGCCATCGTGAAGGAGGTATGGAAGGTAAATTTAATGTAGCGGGAGGTGCAGTTGCCAATTCAGCGCCCACAGCTTCTTCGAGCGATCACATGTCTATGGGTGGACCGGCTGTCGTTAATAACCCTCCTACTACAGGTGCGGATGTCGTGCGTGATCCAACCGACCTGCCGGCCCCTCTTGCCATCCGCGAGCCAGAAACGGTCCGTATCGATCTGGAAGCGGTAGAAACCGAAGGGCAACTTGCCGATGGGACGACTTATTCCTATTGGACGTTCAATGGCCAGGTGCCAGGGCCATTCTTCCGTATACGCGTGGGAGATACGATGGAAGTCCACCTCAAGAACCTGACAAACAGCACGATGGCCCATTCTGTGGATTTCCATGCCGTGACAGGGCCAGGTGGCGGCTCTGAGATGACGCAAACGGCTCCCGGTGAAGAAAAAATGTTTACGGCTATGGCGCTCCATCCCGGGCTATACGTTTATCACTGTGCGACCCCGATAGTTGCCCAACACATTGCAAATGGCATGTATGGCCTGATCCTGGTCGAACCCGAGGAAGGATTACCTCCTGTCGATCGCGAGTTTTACGTGATGCAGGGCGAAATCTATACAGAAGAAGCTTTTGGTTCTACCGGGCATCTCGCCCAAAATATACAGGCACTCCTCAATGAGGATCCTGAGTATCTGGTGTTCAATGGAGCCGTCGGGAGCTTGACTACACAAAAGCCATTAAAGGCAAAGGTGGGTGAGACTGTGCGCATCTTCTTTGGAGTCGGCGGACCGAATTTCACATCATCGTTCCATGTGATCGGAGAAATATGGGACCGGGTTTTCGATCAAGCCTCGCTCACTTCTCTGGCACTGACAAATATTCAGACCACTCTTGTTCCGCCCGGTGGAGCAACCGTAGTCGAATTCGCGCTCGAAGTGCCCGGGACTTATATGCTCGTTGACCACGCACTTGCAAGAATGCAGCGTGGGCTTGTGGGCTACCTGATAGCTGAAGGTCCTGAAAACTCTGAAATTTTCAATGGTACTCTCATGCCTGGCAGTGGGCATTAAAGCACTTGCAATACTAGATAAAGTTACCGGATCATTGGTCCGTAGAACAGCGAGCAAAATGAAAACAAACCTAATAAGTACGAAACCCGTTTACAGGAATGATGTAGCTGCTCAGTCAATGGTTGATCAATTAGCAGAGTTTGTAGTAGGAACGAAATATGAAGATCTTTCGGAAACAGCCATCCATCAAGCAAAAATTCGAATTCTGGATGCCCTGGCGTGTGCAATCGGTGCTCTGGATGGCGAACCGATCAAAATGGTCCGGGCACAAATCGAGGATTTCGGTGGAGAAGGTCGCTGCACGTTGATGGGAGGCGGCCGGACGGCGCCTGACCGGGCAGCATTGTACAACAGTGCTTTGGTTCGATACCTGGATTTCAACGATGGCTATCTGGCAAAGGGGGAAACATGCCATCCCAGCGACAACCTGGGAGCAGTGCTTGCAGCATGTGAATATGCTGGCCGCAGTGGAAGGGGCCTACTTACCGCCTTGGCTGTTGCTTATCAGGTGCTGTGCAGATTGAGTGATGTAGCTCCGGTACGCGCGAAGGGATTTGATCACACCACCTTGGGATCATTTGCAGTTGCATCTGGAGTAGCAAGGGCTCTTCATCTGAATCAAGCCAAAACCGCCAATGCAATCGCCATCAGTGGGACCGCCTTTAATGCGCTGCGGGTGACCCGCACCGGCGCCCTTTCCAACTGGAAAGGACTGGCATATCCAAATACCGGATTCGGTGCTCTACATGCTACATTTCTGGCAATGCGCGGCATTACCGGGCCGAGTGAGGTCTTTGAAGGGAATAAGGGCTTCATAGATACAATTAGCGGCCCCTTTGAACTGGATTGGTCGAAGGAGAATCTGGAGCGGATCACACAGACCATTGTGAAGAAGTATAATGCCGAGCTTCATTCCCAATCTACCATCGAGGGGGTACTAGAACTAAAGCAGGAGTATGAGTTTACGGGGGCGGACATCCGGCGAATTGACATCGAAATCTTCGATGTTGCCTACAACATCATCGGTGGCGGCGAAGAAGGTGAAAAGATCACAGTCCATACCAAAGAAGAGGCAGACCACAGTCTGCCCTATATTGTCGCCGTGGCGATTCTTGATAATCAGGTAATGCCCGCGCAGTACCTCTCAGAGCGCATAGCGGCTGAGGATGTCCAGACTTTACTGCGGAAAGTCATGGTGCGCCCATTGGATGAATTCAGCCGACGTTTTCCAGCCGAGATGCCATCCCGCATCCATATAACGTTGAACGATGGGCGAGTTCTAACCAGCGAAAAACGGGATTATGAAGGATTCCTGACCCGTCCTATGGGATGGAATACCATAACCAAAAAATTCGAGCAACTGAGTCAGGCGCGTATCTCTCCTCAATTGCAACGGGAGATCGAAGAGGCAGTTGCCAACCTTGAAAATATTCAGGTGAGCGAGCTGACAACCCTGCTGGGAAAAATTAAGTGATTGCCAAAGGAGCTGATAAGATGAACCAAACGAAAGATATTCCTGATGAGAGGGCATTCGCCTTCCTAAGAGTCAATGAGCGCGAGACAAAACCACGCAGCCGCGGTGTCACGGAGATCCGCGGACCCTATTACACACCCATGGGCAAGCGCTACCTCGAAGATGTGCTGGAGACGATGGGCACCTATGTTGATGTCCTCAAGTTTGCCGGAGGTTCCTTCAGTCTGATGCCGCGCAAAGCAGTTCAGGAGCTATTGGACCTCTGCCACAGTTATGACGTGATGGTCTCAACCGGCGGATTCATTGAGCATGTCCTCACACAAGGACCAGAGGCGGTTAACTGGTACATTGAGGAATGCAAAGAGCTTGGTTTCGATATCATCGAGGTATCCAGCGGCTTTATCACGATCCCTACAGATGACTGGCTGCGACTGGTGGAGAAAATACAGAAAGCCGGGCTAAAAGCCAAGCCGGAAGTTGGCATCCAGTTTGGAGCTGGCGGCGCAACGGCCGAAGATGAACTGGCTGCAGAAGGCACCCGTGATCCCGAATGGGCCATCCAACAGGCCAAACGCTTTGTGGATGCTGGCGCTTACATGATCATGATTGAATCCGAGGGAATCACGGAGAATGTTAAGACCTGGCGGACCGATGTGGTTGCAAAAATCATCCATGCGCTCGGCTTAGAGAAGCCAATGTTCGAAGCGGCCGATCCGGAAGTTTTTGCCTGGTATGTGAAAAATTACGGAGCTGAGGTGAATCTCTTTGTGGATCACAGCCAGATCGTGCAGCTGGAATGCCTGCGCTCGGGACTGTGGGGAAACAAAAGCCTGTGGGGCAGGGTCTTAACCTATAAATATTGATGATAGACGCGATCAGGCTGTTCACTGGAAATCTGATCTCCTAAATCGTAGGGGCGAGGAAGAGGGGTTATCCAATGGACTGCACCTATATCAAGAAGAGGAGATAAGAATGAATATTCATGATGACCCAGATGATCTTGAATACCGTGCGGCTATGAAATTGCAGACGCGGCAGATATCGCAGGAGCAGTTTCACAGATTTGAAGGTTATGCTTCAGAAATCTTTGCCGCATTTGGATTGGATTTAAGTACGCCGGCCACGAAGGATACGCCGCGGCGTTTTATTAAGGCACTATTCGATGCAACAGAAGGCTATGAGGGTGACCCCAAGCTTCTGCGGGTTTTTGGTACGGAATGCCGCGGTGAGCCTGACTGCAGACTCAGCCAGGTGATTGAGGGCCCCATTCCGTTTTATGCGCTCTGTGAACATCATGCACTTCCATTCCATGGCATGGCTTACGTTGGCTACATCGCTCATGAGAATATTATTGGAATTTCAAAACTCACCCGGATGGTGCGGCTCTTCTCCAAACGCTTTGCTGTACAGGAACGGATCGGCCAGCAAATTGCAGATACTTTGGATACTATGTTGCATCCGCACGGAGTTGCTGTCTACCTTGAAGCGCGCCATCTGTGTGTGGAAATGCGCGGCGTACGAGAAACAGCGCCGATGACCCGGACCACAGTCTGGCGCGGTCATTACGCCAGCGATGCAGCCTTGCGGTCTGAGTTCTTTACTGCCTGCGGTCTGCAGCGAAATGAGCGCTAGATGGATCAGGTTTTTATTCGTGACTTAATTGCCAGGGGAATTGTCGGGTCAATGAGAGGGAAAAGCCGCAGTAGATCTCGATCAATATCGTTCTATCCGCCCACTTGCATAAAGCTGGGAGCAGCGACAATATCCAGGACAGTGTAAATTACAGAACGGTGGCGGAAAAAAAGGTGCTGGCACATGCTGAAATAGCGCAACAGCAAACTGTTGAGACCCTAGCTGCTGACATCGCGCGCTTATGTCTTGAGCAGCCAGGCGTTCAGCAAGTCCGTGTACGGGTAGAAAAACCAGGTGCAGTCCGGTTTTCAAGAACTGTGGGAATCGAGATCGAGCGGTCACCGGGTAGTTGCTTCGAAGTTGCCCTCTAATAACTGCTTACCTGTCCTCATTATTTCACCTGAGACAATGAGTAGTGTCGCGAGTACGGTTGATCTGAACCATGGGCCCAACGAAAAATCAACCAATATGTGGAGGATAATTCCACGTTTATTGGATGACATGGTCAGTGAAATCGGTTACGCTCAGTTTAGCTATAGCGAGATGTGACTTGGGAAGGATATTTATGGAGGATCTATGAACAAGGTAAACGTTAATGGAGAAAATACCAATCGTGCAAAGAGTCCCAAAGCAGATTTAGAGATGATGTACATTGACGAATATCTGCAAGGAAAAGGCTATTCGCGCAAGGAGCTAGCCACACTGCCAGAAGAGGAGAGGACACGGCTCATGACTGAAGCATCCCAATATGCATCCTTCAAGCTTGAAGAACTGGAATCGCGCGCACGGCTTCTCACAAAGATTAATGATGTTAACGATTTTTCATGAGCACGCCGTAGTTGCTGCTAAAAAGTTTAGCTGAGAAAGGAATCATAAAAAATGAGAAAAGTAGCCATTGTGAGGGCGAAACGAGTTTATGAGGCCATTCAGAGGAGCGACGGTCCCCGCTTTTTGGTAGAACGATTTTGGCCGCGTGGAGTGAAAAAGGAAAAACTAAAACTGGATGCCTGGCTGAAAGATGTTGCTCCCAGTAACGGTTTGCGACGCTGGTTCGGGCATGACCCGGCTAAATGGGATGCGTTTCAACGCCGCTATCGGGCGGAACTGAATGAGAATCCCAGCGCATGGAAGCAATTGTTAGAAGTAGCGCGGCAAGGAAGCGTCACGCTGCTTTATTCTGCCCGTGACACTGAGCACAATAATGCTATTGTACTCAAGGACTATCTTGCAGAACGGTTGACGCGCTGAGAGCAAAGCACAATTTCTAGAATCTTCGGAAGCAGTTATCTTCGGTCATTTTTTTATTGTTAGTATCATCCCAAAAGATCTTCTCCCAATTAAGAATCTCTATGTTGTCCCTTGTCTTCCAAACGATACGCCAAGATCCCAAATTGTCCAGCCACAATTAAGTTGAATTTGTCTGCGTAGAAAAGTGCAAAAACTGGCCCACTGATGGCCCAGACCTTTGCGAGGAGACAAAGCTAGTCTTGTTATATGAAATCTGGTAAGGAAATCCACTTAATTGCGTAAAGGAAATACGTATTTCGACGGTGGCTGACCGTCATTTGTTAGGCTAAAGTCACAATGCGTCTAAGCTGTTCAGAAGATCCGGATGTACGACCTTGGCGCATTGCAGATTTGCAGGTAAACCTGATTGATTTATAGGGCGATTCTTCCAGCAAGGATCTAAATCAGAACAGGTGCAGCCAGTCCTGTAATAGCAAAGGATATATTCATCACGTTGATTATTTTAGATGGAGAGTAAATGATGAGCAGACTACCACAATATATCTTATGGGGAGAAGATGTGATTGGCAACGTCAGCGCCTATTCGGCGCTCCCTACCGCCCTATGTCCGGGTTGCGGGTCGAAGTTGTATCGTGTCTATAACACACAGACTGCGTGGAAATACTTGTGCAGGGACGAGAAGGTATTGGTGGACCCGGAAAATGCACTAGCGACACTCCAAGTGGAAATTGAATAGCTCCTCCTTCTCGCATTAAGGAAAGTACCCGATAGCCCGGATTCTGCCTGTTAGAGAGCTAAATCGTTTTGAGTGCCAGTCGGTTCGCTTCTCCTCAATAAGACAGGTTCCACATTCGCACGCAGGACGGATATAAGAAAACGTTTCTGGGTTAAAATTGCTCAGGAAAATATAAGAAGGTTCATAAACCTCCAAGGAGGTTCTCATTCCAAAATTAAAGCCCGTTTCGATTGACAATTCTTCAGGAACCTTTCATGCACTATCCGTTCTCTGACCTGGTTGCAATCCTTGACATCCAACGAATGCTTGATACTTTTGAGTCCGGCAGTGGGATATCAACGCAGATCATGGATATGGACGGTGAAATCATCGTTGCTTCTCCAAGTCGAAATATGTGGCACGAATTCCATCCCGATTCCATCCGGTTCCGACAGAACGCCGGCGAAGCCTCTTTCCATGTCAATGCAAAATCAACACAGCGTGACGAACCCATCAGTGGGCTTTTTCAGTATGCCCGTGCTATCCAAGTTGAAGACCGGGAGGTAGGCACTCTCTTTCTAGGTCCGCTAATTCATGCTCAACCAGATCAAGAAACATTCCGCGAGTTGGCCCAAAGATTTGGTTTTGAAGAAACAGCTAACTTCGAGAAAGTGAAGAGCGTGCCAATTGTGACCGAAGAGCAAGCCCAGCATTATGTTGAGTTTCTCGTTCAGTTGATTGAGAGCCTGGCGAAAAAGGGGCTCGATGAAAAACGCCTGATTGCAAGCCTGACAGCCTCACAAGAGCAAGTAGCAAAACTGCAAAGGGCCTATGACGAGTTGGCTGCTCGCATCTTG
>DATHUN010000218.1:0-2861 GCA_035462205.1 Anaerolineales bacterium | reverse complement strand
CTGGTCGGCGTGGATAGGGATTGGGCAATCGGCAGGACAGTAATGGATCTTGGGCTTTGGCGCAGTGAGGCGGATCGTCAAAAATTCGTCAAGAAACTTAAAGAAAAGAAATCTGTTCACAACCCAGCCTACCGGTTCCAGCGCATCTCTGGTGAAGAGCGTATCACGCTTGCCTCTCATGAATTGCTTGAAGTGGAACAAGAGCCTGCCATTCTTTCGATGTTCCATGATGTCACGGACCAACGTATAGCCCAGCAAGCGCTCCAAGCCAGTGAGGAAAAATATCGTAACTTTGTGGAGCAGAGTATGGAGGGCATCTGGTACCTAGGATTTGATGAGCCGATTCCGCTCCGCCTGCCTGCCGAACAGCAAGTGGATTTAATCTACGAGCGCGGCTATATTGCTGAATGCAACGACGTCCTGGCGCAAATGTATGGCTACGCCTCCAGCAGCGAGTTGATCGGCACACGGCTGTCCCCGGTCGGATCGGTACAGACCGTCGAGACTCTGGATTATCCATCCACATTGCAGCTTGTCCGGGATAAGTATCGTTCGGGCAACCGCGAATCGAGGGCGGTCACACGGCATGGCGAAACCGTTTATTTTCTGAACAATACGGTTGGCGTGATCAAGGACAGCTGCCTGGTCGGGTTATGGGGTACCCAGCTTGATATCACCGCGCTGAAAAAAGCGGAGGCGGCGTTACGCCTCAGCGAAGCACGCACTCGTGCGCTGCTGAACTCTATCCCAGATATGATCTTTGAGTTCAGTCGTGATGGCAAGATTTTGCAATTTATCCCTTCGGAAAGCAATGAGCCGCTCATTCCGCCGGAACAGTTCCTCGACAAGCTCATCGGCGAGGTCCTGCCTGGTGTGGCGGAGCAGACCAATTTTGCCATCCAGCGCGCTTTGCAGTCGGGTCATGTCCATGCTTTCCAATACGAGCTTTTCCAGGCCGGCAAAAACAGAACGTTTGAGGCGCGGATCACGCCGCTTGGAACGGATTCCGTGCTCGCCATGATCCGCGACATCACCCTCCAAAAATGGATTGACGGTGAGTATAAAAAACTGATTGCCGAGTTGGAAGCCAAGAACGCCGAACTGGAGCGATTTACCTATACAGTCTCACATGACCTCAAATCTCCGCTGATCACCATTCGCGGCTTCCTCGGGTTTATACGCGAAGACAGCAAGAACGGCAACCTGCTCCGCCTGGATTCCGATATCAAGCGCATTAGCGATGCAACTGAAAAGATGCAGATGTTGCTCAACGACCTGCTGGAATTATCGCGTGTTGGGCGGCTGGTCAATGAGCCCAAAGAGATTCCGTTCAATACGCTCGTTGCCGACGCGCTGGAGCTCATCCACGGTCGTATTTCACAGGGAAATATTGCGGTCAGCGTCGCCGAAAACCTGCCTCCCGTCTTTGGAGATTACCAGCGCATCTTGGAGGTGATGCAGAACCTGATCGATAACGCCGCCAAATTCATGGGCAGCCAGCCCTCGCCGCGTATTGAGATCGGCCAACAGGATTCGCGCGACGGTATGAAGATTTTTTATGTCCGCGATAATGGAATGGGAATCCCGCGTGAATTTATGGATAATATTTTTGGTCTCTTCAACAAGCTGGACGCCCGCAGCGAGGGAACGGGGGTGGGGCTGGCTCTCGTCAAGCGCATCATTGAGTTCCATGGCGGCAGTATCTGGGTCGAATCTGAGTTGGGTCTCGGAACGACATTCTTCTTTACACTCCCTTCGCCTCCTATGGCTAACACGTGAACTTTGAAACGTTTGCTCAGACTGCTCAGGCGGGGTTGCGGGTCCGCATCCGTTTGATTTGAGAGATTATCATGCTTTTTACATGTTTTGAGGCTGTAAACCGGGGAAAATCAACTCATGACGATGCTCCAGCATCTTCCTGACAAATGTCAAAGGGAACAGGGAAATAATTTGGATATAATTTATCCAAAATATGAGTAGGAGAAAAACAATGAACTTTGCGATGTGGCGTAAAGCGCTCAATGTGATCCCGGAAGTTTCAAAATCAGAGTGGGAAGACCTGGATGTCATCTCGCGGTGGCTGATCTCCACTCGCGCCGCGGTCCTCGTCATGACCTTCATCTCGGCGGCTCTCGCAGGGCTTTTTGCCTGGCGCGACGGAGCTTTTAGTTTCCTGCCCTGGCTCGCCCTCACCTTCGGTCTGATTCTCGCACACGCCTCCAATAACATCTTCAACGACTACACCGATTACGTCCGTGGCGTGGATAAGGACAATTACTATCGCAACATCTATGGCGCCCAGCCTATTGCCAGCGGATTGATGACCCAGCGCCAGCACCTGACCTACTTTGCTGTCACGGGTGTAATTGCACTGTTGTTCGGGTTTTATCTGGTCTGGTATACCGGCTTCAGCGCTACCACGTGGATCCTGCTTGGGCTGGGGGCGTTCTTCCTACTGTTCTACACCTGGCCTCTCAAAGGCATGGCACTGGGTGAGATCGCCGTGCTGATCGTCTGGGGTCCGCTCATGATCGGTGGTGGATACTATGTTCTGACCCACCAGTGGAACTGGTTTGTGTTGATGGCCAGTCTGCCTTATGTGCTGGGAGTCACCACTGTCATCTTTGGCAAGCACATCGACAAACTGGAGATGGACAAAGCCAAAGGCATCCATACTCTGCCGGTGGTGATCGGTGAGAAAGCCTCTCGCTATGCAGTGCTGGGAATGATGATTGCCGCCTATCTTTTCACCTTTTATTTGATCGCAGCCAAATTTTTTACTCCGGTGATGTTGATCGTTTTGCTGGCGCTTCCCACATTTTTACAGATCTATCCCAAGTTCCTTCAACCCAAACCAAAAA